>JANYHP010000154.1 GCA_025359005.1 Hyphomicrobiaceae bacterium
GGGCCACAAGGTCCGCGTCGATCCGGCCACGGCGTCCGCCTGGATCGTTGGCGCGCTCGGCTCCAGTGCCGATCACGCGGCCGATCCCTGCATTCTGCCAAAAGCCCGCAAGAATGCCGTGGAACTCGACGGTGCACAGGCCGCCCACGTCCGCGATGGCTTGGTGATGGCACGCTTTCTCGCCTGGCTCGATGAGGCGGCCGCCGGCGGCACGCTCGACGAAATTGCCGTCGTCGAAAAGCTCGAAGAGATGCGGGGCGCGACCGGCGTACTCAAGGATATTTCGTTCGCCACCATCGCCGGCACCGGGCCGAACGGTGCCCAGCCCCACTATCGCGTCAGCCGCGAGAGCAACCGCGTCTTGAAGCGCGGCGAGATCATTGTCGTCGACAGCGGCGGCCAGTACCAGGACGGCACCACCGACATCACGCGCACCATCGCCATCGGCCAGCCCACAGCCGAAATGCGCACGCGCTTCACGCAAGTGTTGCGGGGCCATATCGCCATCGCCACCGCGCGTTTTCCTGTGGGCACGCGCGGCATCCAGCTCGACAGCTTCGCGCGCCACGCGCTTTGGCAGGCGGGCTGCGACTTCGACCACGGCACCGGCCACGGCGTCGGCAGCTTTCTGTCCGTGCACGAAGGCCCGCAATCGATTTCCAAGCGTGGCATGGCGCCGCTCGAGCCGGGCATGATCGTCTCCAACGAGCCCGGTTTCTACAAGGCCGGCGCCTTCGGCATCCGCATCGAGAATCTGGAAGTCGTCACCGAGCCCGCGCCGATTGCCGGCGGCGACCGCCCCATGCTCGGCTTCCGCCCGCTGACGCTTGCGCCCATCGACCTCCGCCTCGTCGATGCGGGGCTCCTCACTGACGGGGAACGCGCGTGGCTCAATGGCTACCACGCTCGGGTGCGCACAACCCTCGGCCCCCACCTCGACCCCGCCACTAAAAAGTGGCTCGCCAGCGCAACAAAAGCCCTGTGACGCAAGCGCGGCACCGGCGCCCAATCATTCAGCCAGCGCGCGCATGACCGTGATCAGGTCTGATTTGCCTTCAAAGCCGATGCCGGGAAGTTCGGGCATTGTGATGTGCCCGCTCTCGACGCGGACGCCATCGGGGAAACCACCGTAGGGCTGGAACAGATCGGGATAGCTCTCGTTGCCGCCCAGCCCGAGGCCGGCCGCGATGTTGAGCGACATCTGATGGCCACCATGCGGAATGCAGCGGCTCGGCGACCAACCGAATTGCTGAAGCACATCCAACGTCCGCAAGTATTCGACGAGACCGTAGGACAGCGCGCAATCAAACTGCAGCCAATCACGGTCGGGGCGCATGCCGCCGTAGCGCAAAAGGTTGCGGGCGTCCTGGTGCGAGAACAGGTTCTCGCCCGTGGCCATCGGGCCTGGATAAAACTCCGACAGCGCCGCCTGCAAAGCATAGTCGAGCGGATCGCCCACTTCCTCGTACCAGAACAACGGATAGTCGCGCAGCATTTTGGCGTAGGCGATGCCGGTCTCCAGGTCGAAGCGTCCATTGGCGTCCACAGCTAGGCGCGCTGTCTTCCCGATTTCGGCGAGAACGGCTTCGATGCGGCGGCGGTCTTCGGCGATCGACGCGCCACCGATCTTCATCTTGACGACGGTGTAACCGCGATCGAGGTAGCTGCGCATTTCAGCCCGGAGCGCCGTGTCGTCCTTGCCGGGGTAGTAATAGCCGCCGGCCGCATAGACAAAGACCTTGGTGTTGGCAGTGAGCCCCTTTTTCTCGGCCAGCATGCGGAACAGCGGCTTGCCCGCGATCTTGGCGGTCGCGTCCCAGATCGCCATGTCGAGTGTGCCGACCGCCACCGAGCGTTCACCGTGCCCGCCGGGCTTTTCGTTGGTCATCATCGCCGCCCAGATCTTGTGCGGATCGAGGTTGTCGCCGGCCTCGTTGAGCACGCTCGCGGGCGGGGCTTCGAGGATACGTGCCTTGAACCGCTCCCGAATGAGCCCGCCCTGACCGTAGCGGCCGTTGGAGTTGAAGCCGTAGCCGACGACGCGACGACCGTCGCGCACGACATCGGTGACGACGGCCACGAGGCTCGCGGTCATCTTCGAGAAATCGATATAGGCATTGCGGATCGGCGAGGCGATCGGCTTGGTGACTTCAGCCACGTCGATGATGCGCATGGTGAGTGTCTCGGCGAAATGCGGTGGTCGGGAGGGCGGCAGTCACATGGCACGCCGATCCGCCCAAGTGCAAGATCGGGACGCCTCTCATTCGCGTGCGGGGCCCCGCCTTAGGCGATCACGCCGCCCAACTCGTCCTCGACGTGGATGCGGACGATCTCTTCGAACGACTGCTCGGCCTTGAAGCCCAGAGCCGTCGCGCGTTTGGCGTCGAATTGGCGCGGCCAGCCGGCGACGATCTTCTGGATGAAGGCATCGGGCTCGCGGCGGATGCGCTTGACCACTTTGTCGCCGCCGATCTTGCGCAAGGCATCGATCTGCTGGCCGATGGTCGCCGCCAGGCCTGGCATGGTCAGAGTGCGGCGCGTGCCCACGGTCTGGCCATCGATGGTCGCTGCATGCAGCAGGAAGCCGACCGCCGCGCGGGGGGAGGCGTGCCAGTGCATCACGTCGTCAGAGACGGGCAGCACGGCCTCTTTGCCCGCCAGCGGTTCGCGGCAGATGTTGGAGAAAAAGCCTGATGCTGCTTTGTTCGGCGCGCCCGGTCGCACGCAGATGGTGGGCAGCCGGATGCCGATGCCGTCGAGCATGCCCTTACGCGTGTAGTCCGCCAGCAGCAACTCGCCGATCGCCTTCTGTGTGCCGTAACTCGTCAGCGGCGTGTGGTGGAACTCGTCGCCGATTTTCTCTGGAAAGGGCGCGCCGAATACCGCGATGGACGACGTGAACACCACACGCGGCTTCGTGGCCTCCTTCTCGTAGGCATGCCGTACGCTTTCGAGCAGGTTGTGCGTGCCGGCCAGGTTGATGCGATAGCCCTTGTCGAACTCTTGTTCCGCTTCCCCCGAAACGATCGCCGCCAGATGGAAGATCACGTCGGGCTTCGAGGCCACCAGCGTGTCCGTCTCGCCTTTCGCCGGCAGGTCGCCAGTTGCCGTCTTGACCGTGAACGTGGCGCCTTTCGGGGCCGCCGGAGCCACCACGTCGTACAACGTCAGCTCAGAGATGCCGCGCCCGCCGAGTTGCCCGTCAATCGCCAGCCGCTCGGCCAGCTTCCGCCCCACCATGCCCGCGCCACCGATGATGAGGATTTTCATGTCTGTCTCCGGACTAATGAATGCCGGCGCGCCGCAATTGCAGCCGCCGGCCTCCAGTCAATCACGAAGCCGAGGTCGCTGTCACGTGGACCTCGTCGGTAACCCTCAGCGACGGCCTTCTTTATCGCGCTGCCAATAGACGAACAGCACCGTGCTCATCGCGGTGATCAGCATCGTCACCAGGATTTCGGGGCGCTGGATGAAGCCGAGCCAGTAGTGGACCCACTGCAGCGTGGTGCCCTTGCCCGACAGCAGGCCGTTGAGCACCATGACGGCACCTATGGTCACAGCCCCGAGAGCTGTACCGGCCACCATCTGCACGGCACGCTTGACGATACGATTGACCGAAAATTTGCGGCCGGGCATCACCAGCGTGGTCTTTGGATCGGACATGGGCTGTCTCCGTGTGTTGAATCAAGAGCATAGCTGATTGAACTGAACCGCTACCGCGGAGGGTGCCCGCGGTGAGCGGGGTGCGTCCTGTCTGTCAGGATGCGGATGTTGCAAGCCAACATCCCTCTGACAGGAGCACCCCATGGTCAAGCGTAACGCAGCCCGCCCGATCTCGC
>JANYHP010000165.1 GCA_025359005.1 Hyphomicrobiaceae bacterium
CGCGTGGCCCTCGTCGCTATCGCAGGAGGCTTTTCACGAGCATCTCTACATCCGGACAAACACTGCGGGTGCGCACCGCGAACTCTGGTATCACTATGCTGGCTGTCGCCAATGGCTGGTGGTTACGCGCGATACGCGCACGCACGCCGTCCATAAGGCCGAATTGGCCAGATTGGTCGCGCAACGTACGCCGACGGATGCGGGGGCGGCATGAGTGTGTCCGGCCCTACGGCAACTGGCGGAACCTTTCGCCTGAAAAACGGTGGTCAGCTCGATCGCTCGCGGGCGGTCAGGTTCACGTTCGATGGAGCCACCTACAGAGGTTTTATCGGCGACACACTGGCGTCCGCATTGGTCGCGAACGGCGTCAAACTGGTCGGCCGTTCGTTCAAGTATCACCGGCCGCGCGGGATTCTCACAGCAGGGAGCGAGGAGCCGAACGCGCTGGTTGAACTGCGATCGGGTGCGCGCCGCGAACCCAATACGCGGGCCACGACGGCAGAACTATACGAAGGGCTTGATGCCACCAGTCAGAACAGCTGGCCGTCGCTCGCGTTCGACGTGCTTTCGGTAAATCAACTCGCCGCGCCGATCTTCGGTGCTGGATTCTACTACAAGACCTTCATGTGGCCGCCCGCGTTCTGGGAAAAGGTTTACGAACCGCTCATTCGCCGCGCGGCCGGGCTTGGGCGTGCGGCAACCGCGGAAGATCCCGATCAGTACGAAAAGGCCTTTGCCTACTGCGACCTGCTCGTCATCGGGGCCGGGCCGTCGGGGTTCATGGCGGCGCTGGCGGCGGCGCGCGCCGGCTTGCGCGTCATCGTCTGCAACGAGGACTTCGCGTGGGGCGGCCGTCTGCTGTCGGAGGATGCCGAGATCGATGATGCGCCGGCCTCGCACTGGGTTTCCGCAACGGTCGCAGAACTGGCATCGCTTCCGAATGTCACGCTGATGCCGCGCACGACGGTCTACGGAGTCTATGACGGCGGCACGTACGGTGCAGTGGAACGGGTCAACGACCATCGCCCGATGCCGCCGCCGTTCGAGCCGCGACAGAGGTTGTGGCGCATCCAGGCGCAGCGCTCAATTCTAGCCGCCGGCGCGCTCGAGCGGCCGCTGGTGTTCGGTGGTAACGATCGTCCTGGCATCATGCTTGCGGGGGCTGCGCGCACCTATCTTAAGCGCTATGCAGCCATTCCTGCGCGGCGTGCGGTAATTTTCACCTGCTGCGACGATGGCTGGCGGACAGCAAAGGCTTTCGTTGATCGCCAGATCGAGGTGGCGGCGATCGTCGACGCGCGTCCACTTCCGGCGGGTGGCACGCCGGCATGTCTGAAGACGACAGCCGCGCGCGTATTCCATGGTGCCGAAGTCACCGCAACGTCGGGACGCCTGGGCATCAGCGGCGTCACCGTGCGCGATGCCGCGGGTAACAACCATACCATCGCCTGCGATGGGCTATTCATGTCTGGAGGCTGGTTACCGACATTGAACTTGACGTGTCATCTCGGTGGCAAGCCCTTTTGGAACGAGGGTATTTCGGCTTTCGTGCCGGGTGCGTTGCCACCGGGGATGATCGTCGCAGGTTCCGCCAACGGTGACAAAACGCTGGCACGCTGCCTCGCAGCGGGTGTCGCTGCGGCGTCAACCGTTGTCGATACGCTGTTGTGCTCAGGAGTCTCCACGAGCGTTCCGCGCGCCGTCGATGAGCCATCACAAAGTACGCCGCTGTGGGTCGTAAAGGGCAGCGTCGGCAAGGCATTCGTGGATTACCAGAACGACGTGACAACGAGCGACGTCGGGTTGGCGGCGCGAGAAGGCTACCGATCGGTCGAATTGTTCAAGCGCTACACGACGCTCGGCATGGGCACCGACCAAGGGAAGACCTCCAATCTCAACGGTCAGGCCCTGCTCGCGGCGGCGCGCGGGTCGAGCATCGAACAGGTGGGCACCACAGTTTATCGTCCGCCTTATACACCGGTCGCGATCGGTGCGCTGGCAGGTCACCATCGCGGCAAGGAGTTCCGGCCGACGCGCGTGACGCCGGCGCATGCGTGGGCCGTCGAGCAGGGCGCGGTGATGCGTGCGGTGGGTCCATGGGAGAGGGCCGGCTGGTTCCCGCGTTCTGGCGAGAAGGACTGGCTCGAAGCGGCAACGCGCGAGACCAACGCAGTTCGCGCGTCCGTCGGTGTCTGCGACGTGTCCACGCTTGGCAAAATCGACATCCAAGGGCCCGACGCCGCGACGCTGCTCGACAGAGTCTACTGCAACACGTTTTCGACGCTACCGGTCGGCAGGGCGCGATATGGCCTGATGTTGCGCGACGATGGTCTTGTGATGGATGACGGGACGACTTCGCGTCTTGGCGCCGAGCATTTCGTTATGACGACGACGACGGCAAATGCGGTGGCCGTCATGCAGCATCTGGACTTCTGTATCCAGGCACTGTGGCCGGCGCTCGATGTGCAGCTCGCGTCCGTCAGTGAACAATGGGCGCAGTTCTCGCTCGCGGGGCCGCAGTCGCGACGGGTTCTCGAAGGTGTGGTCGATCGCCAACACGACATTTCGAATGCCGCCTTTCCGTTCATGGCGGCCCGCGCAGTGACGATCTTGGGTGGACTTCCTGCCCGGTTGTTCCGGATCTCGTTTTCCGGCGAATTGGCCTACGAACTGGCAGTTCCAGCGCGCGAGGGCGACAAGGCGGTTCGCGCAGTCATAGCAGCGGGCGCCGAGTTCGGAATAACGCCCTATGGTCTCGAAGCATTGGCTATCATGCGCGTCGAGAAAGGCCACGTCGCCGGGAGCGAACTCAATGGGCAAACTACTGCGCACGATCTCGGACTTGGCAAGATGATGTCGAGCAAGAAGGACTACATCGGACGCGCGATGGCCGATCGGCCCGCATTCCTCAAGCCGGACCGTTGGCAGTTGGTCGGTCTGAAGCCTGTCGATCGCACGCAACGGCTCAGATCCGGAGCACACCTCCTAGCCGCGGGACGAGACGCGAAAATCGAGCACGATGAGGGTTATGTGACATCGACGGCCTATTCCCCGACGCTCGGACATTGGATTGCGCTCGCTCTGGTCAAGGCCGGACGCAGCCGCCACGGTCACAGGCTGACAGCTGTCGACCCACTCCGCGATAGCTCCTTCGACGTCAATGTTTGCGATCCCGTGTTCTACGATCCAGAGGGAAAGCGGCTCCATGACTGACGCCCAGTTGCCATTGGCCA
>JANYHP010000236.1 GCA_025359005.1 Hyphomicrobiaceae bacterium
CGAGGCCTTTCGGCTGTGTGACCTTGAACGTCGGCCGCCCGCTCTTGCCATCGCCGAACGTCACCGTCGAGCGGCCCTCGAGCTGGGCGCGGAGCGGACTGCGCCGCGGCAGCAGGTTGACCACCGTGCCGTCGTCCTCGATATAGACGACGTAAAGATAGCCCGGCTGATCCGGCGTGGTAACCTGGAACGAATAGCGCTCGCCGACCTTCAGCGTGCGGTCGCCACCATCGAGCGTGATCGACGGCCGGCTCGGCCGCCGCAGCGGCTCGCGCAACGTCAACAGGGCCTCGCAGATCGGCCAGGGCCGCAGGTCGACGTCGTTGCCGACGGTTATGCTTGCAGCCTTGGCGGCGACAGTCGCTCGGTCCGCCTCGCTGCTCACAAAGCCTTTGTAGCCCAGCTTGCCGTCGACGCCGGTCGTCACCTCGATGTCGGCGCAGGCAAAATCGTTGTTGCCGGCCACCGGTGACGGCGTCGACGCGGGGCGCGACGGCACGGGCGCCACCGGCCCGTTCTCGACGACCATGGTGTAGGCATAGCGCGCATCTGACAGCATGGTGTCGTAGGCGATCCAGCCATAGCCCTGGTTGCCCCAGTCCTTGCCCCAGGAGTTGATGAGGCGGAAGGCGCGGCGGCTGTCATCGTAGCCGGTAACCGCCATGGCGTGCCAGCCGGTTTCCTTCCTCGCAAGCTCGCCGGCACGCTGGTGGATGCTGCCGTCGTAGACCACGTCGCCCTTCAGGTCTTGGAACGTATTGCCGGCCAGAAACGAGATCAGCACCGGATTGCCCGCCGCCAGATGCTGCTTGAAGCGGTCGAGGCTGCCGGCATCAAGTCCGCTGCGATTGGGGCCGCTGCCGTACTTGTTGGAGGCGGAGGCCACGCGGGTATAGCCGGTGATGCGGAACGCGCTGGCCACGGCATCGCTGGCCAGCGTCGGGGTGCAGAAGGTGGTAGGCGGCGACGCGGGGCTCTGGCTCAACGAGACGGCGCCGTGCTTCTTCAGGACTTCCAGAGCGTGGATGATGTTGGTCTTCGGCTCGACGCAGGTGCCACCTGACGAGGAATACAGTAGCCCGTGGATGTATGCTGGGCTCGCGAGCTTGGTCTGGTCGGTGGCCGAGCCGCCGTTGGCCAGCGCGTAGTAGCTGCGCGCCGCGTAGGTCGTCGACCAGGAGACGCAGGCGCCCAATTCGCCTTGGTTGCCCGCCGGCGGAAAGCGCGGGCTGAGGTCGATTGCTTCGGGGATATAAGAGCGTGTGATCGGCGCCAGCGGTACAGCGGCCACCGCCGCGGGATCGTAGTCGCCGTCGCCGTAGGTGTAGCGCGGCTTCGGCGCCCCGCCCGTGGCGCCCGCGCCCGGCGGGCCTGACTGCGCCAGCGCCGTCGTCGCCCCGAGCCCAAAGATGGCGAGCCACGCCAGCCCGAACATCGCGCCGGAGGCCACGATGGTGGCCACGTTGTGGCGTGATCTGTGGTCGGCGAAACCGTGCTCAGCTGACGCGGTCCCGCTCGACATGACCGCGCGCGGCGGCCGCCCGCCGCTCACCATTTTTTGCCGATCATGCCGCCGATCACACCGCCGATCAGGGCCGCACCGGCCGCCGACACACCGCCGCCGCCACCACCGCCACCGCCACCGCCACCGCCACTACCGCCACCACCGCTAGAGCGCCGGCGCGGCTTCTTCGGCTCGTCGTCGCCGTCGTCGTTGCTGCCCGAACTGGCACTGCGCACCACGGGCGCGTTGGGCACGTTCTCGCCCATCAACGCGTCGCGCTGCAGCTTGTTCAGGTAGCTGGTCGTCGGATAACCGCGCGCAGTCTGCCAACCATTGATGCCGCGGCGCGTGCCATCACCCACCTTGCCGTCGGTACCGCGCGTGCCATAGCCGAGCGTCGTCAAACGCCGCTGCAACTCTTTCCAGTCGTCAACTTTGAGGCCGAGCGCGTCTTCGGTGGCGAGCGACGCATCGGCGGTTTTGATCTCTCCGCTGACGGCGGGCAGCACCGCGGCCGGAGCGCCTGGGCCGGTTGCTTCGTTCGACGGCGTCGTCGCGGCCGACCGACTCAAGGTCGCCACGCGCGACCGCGCCAGATCGGAGAAGGTGCCGTTCGGGTATTTCTCCAGGTAGGCTTTCAGCTCGGTCGCGTTGTTTGATTTTTCAACCGCTTGCCACAAGCTCAATTCAAGCATGCGCGGATCGAAGCCACTGCTGGCGGCCGGCAAGGCTGCAGCCGAAGGGGCCGGTCCGAGCGCTGCCTGCGCGGCGGCAGGATCGAGCGACGCCTGCTTGATGACGAGTTCGCCGATCACGTTGCTGTACAAGAATGGAATCTGCTTGTTGTTCGTCTCCCTGGCGACCTGCTTGCGCACCTCGATCATCGTCGGCTCGATCTTGGCTCCTGGCGTTGTGAGGTTGGCCAGCAGCGCACGGGTGAACGGGCTGTGCGTGCCATCGCCGTCGAGGGCCACCTGGCCGTCGCCCGTCGCGTACGAAATGAGCGTGCCTGCTGCCGGGTCCATCTTGGCAAGCCCCGACGAGACCGCGACGCTGCGCGACTTGTTGGGCGCCCCCGCTTTGATCAACTCGGCGAATGGATTGTCGCGGCAGGCGTCGAGCAGCACCACTTTCAGCTTGGCGTCGGCGATCGTCTGCTGCAGCAGCATGTCGACTTCGATGGTTTTGTACTTGGCGTCGATCTCGCTTTTGAGTTCGGCATCGATGGGGATCAGCAGGTTCTTGCCGTCGAGCTGGATGCCATGGCCGGCGTAGAAGAACAGCGCCACATCGGCACCGCCGGCCGTCCGGCTGAACTCGCCCATTTTTTGGGTCATCGCGTCGCGGCTCAGATCGGTGCCGACGACGACCTCGAAGCCAACCGACTTCAATAGGCCGGCAATCGCTTCCGCGTCGGCGCTGGCGTTGGGTAGCTTGGCCGCGTGCTTGTAGGCGCCGTTGCCCATCACCAGCGCCACCCGCCGTTCGGCGGCAGCCCCTCCAATGCCGGCGATGAAAACGGCCATCGTCAGTGCGATGGCGGTGAAATAGCGAGTCAACATGAAGTATCCCCTGTGTAGCACTGTCCGCGAAGCGGCGGTCGCGGAGACTTCGGGTCGTCAACTGGATGCACTGCGAGGCTGGGTACACTGCGAAGCTGGGTACACTGCGAACTCAAAAGTCATGCCGACTGAGCCGGCCGCAGCCCCAACGGGCCGCGAAGTCGCCGGGAACCCTGCACCAGCCCGCGCTGGCCTGATTACGACCACCGCATTCAAGACCGACTTCGGCCCTTTGGCAAGATGGAACAACAGATATTGCCAACCAGCGGGGCAGATGGTGTCACGCCGCCATGTCACGGCCACGACAGGGCCATGACAGCGTGGGCGTGCCGGGAAGGAACTCATCCCCCGTTGATCTGCACCCTCAGCGGGCTCGCGGCATAGACGCCGAGCACGCGCATGTGGGTCGAAAAATAGCTGAGCTCTTCCAGCGCGCGCGCCACGTTGACATCCGAGGGATGGCCCTCGATGTCGGCCAGGAACATGGTGGCGGTGAAGCTGCCGCCCACCATGTAGCTTTCCAGCTTCGTCATGTTGACGCCGTTGGTCGCAAATCCACCCATCGCCTTATACAGCGCGGCGGGCAGGTTGCGCACCGTGAACACGAACGTCGTCATCGTGTTCGGCGTGCCGACGGGGGCCGGCGTCGCCGTCTTCGAGAGGATCACGAACCGCGTGGTGTTGTGCTTCTCGTCCTCCACGTCCTCGGCGAGGATGTCGAGATCGTAGACCTCGGCGGCCAGCCGTGGCGCGAACGCTGCCTTCGTCGGATCGTTCCACTCCGCCACCTGCCGCGCCGCGCCCGCCGTGTCGCCCGCCACGTGCGGCCTGACGCCCAGCTTGCGGATGATCTTGCGGCACTGGCCGATGGCGTGCACGTGGCTGTAGACGTCGCGAATGGCTTTGATCTTCGCCCCGCGGATCGCCATCAGCTGGAAGCGGATCGGCAAGAAATGCTCGCCCACGATGTGCAGGCCGGAGTTGGGCAGCATGTGGTGGATGTCGGCGACGCGGCCGGCGATGGTGTTTTCGATCGGGATCATGGCGAGCTGAGCATCGCCCGAATTGACCGCCGCCAGCGCGTCCTCGAATGCCGCGCACGGCAGCGGTGTCATGGCCGGGTAGATCTCGCTGCACGCGATATGGCTGTTGGCGCCGGGCTCGCCCTGATAGGCGATGCGGCCGCCCGCTTTGGCGGTGCGTTGCGTGGCGGCGGACTTCGAGGTGCGGGATGTCATGAGCGCAATGACCGGGCGAGAGTGAGAGTACTACGCGCAGCCTCTAGCCGTTCACCACCGCAATGTCACTTGAGGGTGACGGACGCCAGGATGCGCGCGGCCTCGGCCTGCGCCGGTGCGCTGCATCGCCATTGGCCCGGCGGCTCCGATCGCGTGTGGATAGCGGGGAAAAAGCCGCCACGAACTGTTCCCTCGAGGCCGAATCACAGCAAGGAAAGCAGCACTGTCAGCGCAACCTATAGATGCAATCGGGTGTACTCATGACTCTGTCGAACAAGTGGTCCGCCGATCCGAACGTGCAGCAGCGCTCGACGCTCCGGTTGCCGGCGCCAAGCGCGCCTCACGCCCCCGGTTCCGCCGACACCGCGTCCGCAAGCGTGAACCACGGTGTCCGGCCTGCCTGGTCGTGGCTGACCAGCGGCGCACAAGTGCCGGGCGGAGCCGCGCGCCATCCCCAACGTCGCGGTGCCTGGCGCCAGCACTCGCTGGTTGGCCCGATCGAGTAAGAATGGCGGCCGGCACGCCTATTCCTGCCGCCGGACGTCCACGCCGCAGCGCGCGACGCCCAAAAATAGATGCCCGGCAAAACCAGTCAAAAAAATATTTTGAACTTTTTTCGGCCCGTGGCCACCCAAAATGGGCCTTTAGCGGGGATAAAGTGACCTTCGCTCCGGTTTTTCCGCCGGGCCTCCCCTTGGCAACCGCCATAATCCGGCCCTCGGCCCCGCCAGCGTCCTCCGCCGCCGCCCCGGTAAATACCTAGGCGTCTTCCCCTCACGGAGCTGTGCTATAGTTCTGCTATAACCCGATACATGCGCCGCAGCTGCCGCGCCCCGGGCGCCCGCCGAGGCGCTGAGACCGCACCACCGAACAACACTGCAATGACCGGCCATCGCCGCCGTCCCACTGCGGACCGGCTGGGACCCGGCGCGCGCCCACCAGCCAACTTCACTCGGCTCGCTGCCGCGGGATTTGTCGCCGCGCGCCTCGCCCTCTCATCAAGGAGACTACCACCATGCCAGACACCCCTGTCTGGGAGGAGGTCCGTCGTATTTACGACGACCACACGATCCCCATCCCCGCCGTCTGCGCCCGGTTCGGCATTTCGGCATACGACCTGAGCAGGGCCCGCCTTGCCGGTGGCTGGGCGCCTCGCCCCAACGTCGCGCAACGGCAAGCCAACCGCCGCGCGGCGCTCCATCCCGCAGCCACCGCGGTGAGTGCGCCGGACCCGCTTCCGTCGGATCTCGCCGAACCCGCCGTCCCCCAATCCGACCCGGCCCCACCCGAAGCACCCCCACCCGTCACGGCGAAAGCCTCGCGCGCGAAACGCGCAGCGCCCCTCGGCGAGCGGCGCCTGCTCGTCGCCCGCCTCACCGCCGCCATCGAGACCAAGCTCGCGCTCCTCGAACGGCGGTTTGCCCGCGAAATGGAGGCCAGCGCCACCAAAGACAAAGCCACCTCCGCCGCCGACACCGAGCGCGACACGCGCACCATCGGCCTCATCATCAAGAACCTCGAACAGGTCAGCGAGTACGGTCATGCGCATCAGCCCGGCCCCCATCTCCGCGGCGCCGCCGCCAAATCCGCAGCCCTCGCCGCCAGCCAGCTCGCCGACGAGGCGGACCGCCTCCGCCGCGAGCTTGGCGAGCGTCTTTCGCGCTTTATCGATGCAGCCGCTGCCGCTCCGGACGGAGTTTCTCCAGAGCCTCAAACCTGAAGCGCTGATCCGCTTTTCCTACGACTGGATGATCTGGGCCCGCGACGACCAGCTCCCGCCGCTCGCGCTTGCCGACGGCAGTGCCTGGCGCACCTGGCTTATTCTCGGCGGTCGCGGCTCGGGCAAGACGCGGGCCGGCGCCGAATGGGTCCGCGCCCGTGCGTTGGGCCTGCCAGGCCTCAGTGAAACGCGCGCCCATCGTATAGCCCTTGTCGGCCGCACCATCAGCCAGGTGCGCGACATCATGATCGAGGGCGTCTCCGGTCTCATGAGCGTGCACGCGCCCGACGAACGGCCCACCTACGAAGTCTCCCGCAACCAGCTCGTCTGGCCCAACGGCACCATTGCCCAGATGTTCGGCGCCGACGATCCGGAAACCTTCCGCGGGCCGCAGTTCGACGCCGCCTGGTGCGATGAACTCACCAAATGGCGCGCCCCCGAGCGCGCCTGGGACACGCTGCAATTTGCCATGCGCGTCGGCGACTGCCCGCAGGTCTGCATCACCACCACGCCGAAGGGCACCCGCTTCCTCAAGCGCCTCATCGCCGACGCCCACACCATCACCACCCGCGCGCGCACGCTCGACAACGCCCACAATCTCGCGCCCACCTTCTTTGCCGACATGCACCGGAAATACGGCGGCACCCCCATCGGCCGCCAGGAACTCGACGGCGAGATCGTCGACGAACGCCTGCACGGCCTCTGGAAACGCTCCTGGATCGAGCAGAACCGGATTGAACCCCGAAGCAATACCTCCCCAGCCGGCCAAACCCACCCCAGCCATCTTCCACGCGAAGCGACACTCGGCGCCATCGGCGCCGACCGAGGCCCGCGCGGCGAGCGCCAAGACCATCTTCCACGCGAAGCGATACTCGGCGCCATCGGCGCCGACCGAAGCCCGCGCGGCGAGCGCCAAGACCAGCCTCCACGCGAAGCGATGCTCGGCGCCATCGGCGTGCACTTTTTGACTAGGTACTTTCCCGCGACATCGTTTCAAAAGCAATGACTTAGCAACGGCCATGCGATTGCATCTGTTAGATGGA
>JANYHP010000280.1 GCA_025359005.1 Hyphomicrobiaceae bacterium
GCGGTGCCCTTGGCGACGGCGATCTTGAGCCCTTCGAGGCCGGTGGGCGACACATCGGCAAACGCGCGCGTGGTCTTGGCGGCAAAGCGCGCCGGGCTCTGGTAATAGCGATCCGACACATCGAATTCGGCGAGCAGCCGGGGCGTGACGGCGTGCGAGGCGATGACCGCATCCGCCTCGCCGCGCTTGAGGGCACCGAGCAGCTCCGCCCAGGGGCGCGCCTGCACGTCGCAAGCGGCCGCCAACTCAAGACAGATCGCGCGCGCCAACTCGACATTGAAGCCGGCGAGCTGGCCATCCTGGTCGATGTAATTGAACGGCGGATAGTCGCTATCGGTGAGGAACCGCAAGGCCGCGCGCCGGACGATGTCAGGCTCGGCGGGGGCCGCGGCGACCGGCCGCTCAGGAAGCGCCTTCGCGCTCCGCTGCGCCAAGGCCCCGGCGGGGAGCGCGACGGCAAAAACCAGTGCCACGACACGGGCCACCACACGGGCCACCACACGGGCCACGGTCGATCGATGCGGCCGGCGATGCGGCATATCTCATTCATCCTGTTGTTTGCGACGGAGTTAACCAGCTTCGATGCGGGATGCAAGGCGTCGCTCACCCAGTCGTGAGTGGCAATTGAGCGGGAGACCAGAGATAGTGTTTTGCAGCACCCGCTCCTCTTCCCCGGATGGCGGCTATTACCGAGTGTGCGTTTTACCGGGACAGTCCGGCACCACCCGGATGCGTTCCGACATCGGGCGTGACCCTATCAGGACTGACGACATCAGGACTGCCCCAACACCGTACTTTGCGAGCCCACCATGCGCCTCCCCTCCTTCGCCGCTGCCCTGCTCGCCGCCGTGGCACTCCCATCGGTGGCAAGCGCGCAGCAGACGGCGAGCGGACAGATCTCCTGTGTGCTGGAACTCTATACCAGCCAGGGGTGCTCGTCGTGCCCGCCCGCCGACCAGTTGCTGAAATCCTACCTGGGGCGAGACGACGTGCTGGCGCTGTCGCTGAACGTCGACATCTGGGATCGCCTCGGGTGGCCGGATACGCTGGCCAAGCATCAGTTCACCGAGCGGCAGCGTCAATACGCCCGCAGCCGCGGCGACGGGAACGTCTACACGCCGCAGACCGTGATCAACGGTATGGCGCACGCGGTCGGCAGCGACCGGGCAGAAATCGACCAGATGATCAAAGCCACCGACGCGAAGAAGCGCAGCATGGCGGTGGCTCTGACATTCCGGCCAGAGACCGGCGGGCTGACCTTGGATGCACCGGCCTGGCTTAATGCAAGCGCCGCTGCGGTGGACGCGACGCTGTGGCTGGTGAAGTTCACGCCGCGCATCGAGGTGGTGATCGGGCGGGGCGAGAATGCCGGCCGGACCATCGCCTATCACAACGTCGTGCGTGACCTGACGGCGGTCGGCAGCTGGCGGGGATCGGCAAAGAGCACGGCGCTGTCACGCGCGGCGCTGGACGGCTGCACGGTGGGCACATGCGCTGTGCTGCTGCAGCAAGGCGGCACGGGCAGCATCCTGGGTGCGGCCTGGGTGCCGGCGCTGGCTGGCATTTGAGCTGGGTTGTATTTAAGCTGGGCCGGCCGGGGCCAAACTACGACACTGACGGCGTTTACCGAAAGCTTTGAGGCGGCTGGCGCGATCGCTGCGGTGCGGCATTGATGCGCCCCGGGCACGGGTGTTTCGTGGTGGCTTTGCAAGGGTGTCATTGATCGCCCGCAATTGCATGGAAAATGTCTTGCGTGGCGCGAGTGACCGCCCCAGCATCAGGCGCGCAGCCGGACGCTGCGATAGCGGCCGCCGGGCGTCGGCGAGGCTGCTGCTCGAACTGCTGGTTCAAACACCTGCTACAAACACAACACCACCAAGGAAACGCCATGCGTACATTTTTTGCCGCATCACTCGCCGCTGCCAGCCTGCTCTCAAGCGTGGCGGGCGCCCAGGCGGCCGATCCGTTCGGCACCTGGACGCGACCATCGACCGGCACCCAGGTGAGCTTCTACGACTGCGGCGGCAAGCTGTGCGG
Organism: Hyphomicrobiaceae bacterium; assembly: GCA_025359005.1. Classification (GTDB taxonomy): domain Bacteria; phylum Pseudomonadota; class Alphaproteobacteria; order Rhizobiales; family Hyphomicrobiaceae; genus JABFRJ01. The sequence goes on from JANYHP010000280.1 coordinate 2,038, forward strand.
CAAGGTCGTGGGCGTGAAGGATCAGACCAAGAAAGACACGGTCGGCAAGGTAATCATGACCGGCGCCGCCAAGTCCGGCGACAACACCTGGAAGGGCGATCTGCTGAACCTTGAAGATGGCAAGACCTATTCCGGCGTCGTCACCCTGGAAGGGCCGAAGGCACTCAATCTGAAGGGCTGCGCGCTCGGCGGCCTCGTGTGCAAGGGCGAAACGTGGACGAAGTAATACCAACGCGCCTCCGCATCCACCGCATCTCATTTTTCGTCATGGCCGCGTCGTGCGGATGCACGCGGAGCGTGACGACGGTTGGGGGCTGGGGTTGAGGTTTACGCTCGTCGGGACAACGTAAGTTGCTCACACCTATCCCCTTTTCCTCCGGGCCCAAAAAATGGAGGACGGAGTAGCGTCGCATAACCCGCCACAACGGGCGAGGACGTCCCCATAGCTTGTCACGCCATCCTCGCTTCTGGCGGCGCAATACGCCGAAGGGGGCTATTGCGCCCTACAGGACAGCGCTTTTTGGGGAGAGCCGGAACTGACGGGATAGGCCAGTAATACTGACCGCCAAAATTTATGACTGACGCTGCCGATGACCGCGCGTGCCGGCCGGCTCCGCTTAGCAGTGTCGGCAGGCGCAATCGAAAACAAGTACCAACGGTCAATCGTTTTGACCGTTGGTATAACTGGCGTGGGACCGCGGCTTTTGAGCGTGGGGTGTTGGGTTACGCGGCGGACGTGCCGCTAATCCAACCTACGTGCTGGTGGGCGTCGCGATGACCGTGGGTTTCGTGCCAATCAACTTTTACGCGCGCTCATGAAGTCGACGGCTGAGCGGAGCGGGCCTGCGCGGGGGCCGTAGTCGCGCAGGGCGTCGAGGGCGCGGGCCTGCGTTGCGGCCAGCACACGGCGGGCACCGTCGAGACCGTAAAGCGAGACCAGCGTCGCCTTGCCGGCGGCGGCGTCCTTGGCGACCGCTTTGCCGACTTCGGCGGCGCTACCCGTAACATCGAGCAGATCGTCGGAAATCTGGAACGCAAAGCCGAGCGCTTCGCCATAGACCGTCAATGCGTCGAGATCGGCTGCGGGGCGGCCGGCCAGCAACGGGCCCGCCCGGCAGGCAAACCGGATGAGCGCGCCCGTCTTCATCTCCTGGAGCGTTTTGACGTGCGCCAGCGTCGGGATTTTGGGTTCGCCGAGCTTGTCGGCCTGCAGATCGATCACCTGGCCGCCCACCATGCCGGCAGGCCCCGCCGCGTCGGCCAGTTCGGCGACGAGAGCACCCAGCGCATGAGGCGGGATGGCTGACGCCGGCTCGGCCAGCCAGGCGAAGGCGGCGGTCAGCAGCGCGTCACCGGCCAGGATCGCCGTCCATTCATCGTAGGCTTTCCAAACTGTCGGTCGGCCACGGCGGGTTTCATCGTTATCCATCGAGGGCAGATCGTCGTGGGCAAGGCTGTAGCAGTGGATCGCCTCGAGGGCTGAGGCGACAGCGAGGGCTGCGGCGGGGGGGGCGTCAAACAAGGCAGCCGTTTCCAGGACCAGAAAGGGACGGAACCGCTTGCCACCGCCGAGCACGGCATGAGCCATCGCCGCGCGGAGGCGCGCCGGAGTGCGCCGGCATGCCTCCAAGCGGCGGCCGAGATCGCCTTCGACCAAAACGCGGGCCTGAGTGAGCCTTGCCTCGAACGTCATTGTCACCTCGCATCAAACCGGCCGCTGGTGTCCCGTTTCGCACATGCGCCTCTACCTTGCCGCAGGATGGCCGTGTTTCCAAGAGATCACGGTATGAGTAAGCTCAGATCACATCGCAGCATGGCGCCGCAACCGTTCGATGACGGCACCCGGCTTGCACGTTCACAGGGCGTAATTCCCGACCGATGGCCAGCTTCCGCGAACCCGGGCCCGACGACCCCACGACGCGCCCAAGCACCGGCGTGTGGACCACGCGTCCGACCGCGCCGACGACGCGACAGGCCACAGTCGCGCCGCCGCCTGCCGCCACTGGACCCGTTGGTGACGGGCCGACCGGCGCTGCGGACCGCACACGGGCGGGGTGGCGGCTTCCGCTGCGCGGGATCGCGAAGGCACTCGGCTGGGGGCTGCTGGCGCTTGCCGCGGTGACGCTGGCACAGATCGCGGCGTATCGCTTCATCGCGCCGCCTACGTCGATGCTGATGCTGGCGCAGCGGGCAACGGGGACGAGGATCGAGCGGGCGTGGCGGCCGCTGGACCGTATTTCGCCGCACCTGGCGCGCGCGGTGATCATGTCGGAGGACGCCGGGTTCTGCGGTCATCGCGGCGTCGATTGGCGCGAACTCGAACGGGTCTACGAACAGAGCCTGGACGGTGGCTCGTCCGGCGGCGGCAGTACGATTTCCATGCAGGTGACGAAGAACCTCTTTCTGTGGTCGTCGAAAAGTTACGTGCGCAAGGCGATCGAGGTGCCGCTGACGTTGCTGGCCGATCGGTGGTGGGGCAAGCGACGGATGCTGGAAATCTATCTCAACGTGGCGGAGTGGGGACCGGGGATTTTTGGCGCGGAAGCAGCGGCGCGCAGCACTTTCAACAAGGCGGCGGCGGACCTGACGGAGGCGGAGGCAGCGCTGCTGGCGGTGGCGCTGCCCAATCCGTTGTCGCGCAATGCGGCCAACCCGGCGCCGCGTCAGCGCCGGATGGCGACGGTTGTGCAGGGGCGCATGAAGGCGGGGGCCAACAACGTGCGCTGCATCGGGCGGCCGGCGGCGTAAGAGTATCGGCGCGCGGTCGACGTGGCTACGATCGGCGTGCGCCGGTTGAAGGGGCAATTTCCAGGATAGCGAAACTATAGCACACGAGGCTCAGGGTCGTACACTAGGCGCTTACCTAGGGCGGTTTCTAGCTGATATGAGTCGCGGCGGGCACAGGGGGATTCCCTGCGTCACGCAAATCAGATTCGAGTCAGTCCACCTGACACGTGGAGGCTTGAATGGCCAAGGGATACTCGACGGACCTGCGCGCGCGCGCAATCGCGATTGTCGAAGACGGTGAAAGTGCGCGGGA
>JANYHP010000286.1 GCA_025359005.1 Hyphomicrobiaceae bacterium
TTTGAGCGCCTGCTTGTCGGCGATACCGGTGACCGCGGCGGTCGCTGGCTGCGCCATCTCCGGCAGCGCATTGAACTTGGCCATGAAACGTCGGTCGATCCAGTCTTTCAGGCGCCAAACCCAATCGCCTTCAAAGCTGATGCCATTGCGCGTGCCGATCGCATGTGCCCCCCCTGTTGAGATGAGATAGAGCGCATCGCGCTGCGGACGGCGGGCAACGAGCGTCCCGCCACCAATGAAACGCCGGATATTTTTCGCCAGCGTGGGCCCGCTGCGCACAGCGTAGACACCCGAGCGTGGCACGTCATAACCATCGATTGCGGCCACGTCACCGGCCGCGAAGACGTCCGGATGCGAGACGGATTGGAGCGTCAGCCCGACGCGCACAAAACCCTTCGCATCAAGCGCCAGTCCCGTCTCCGCGAGCCACGGTGCTGCCGCCGCGCGCGTGGTCCAGAAGATCTCGTCAAGCGGAACAGGTGCACCACCGGCAATCATCACACCCGCAGGACCGACCGCCGACACCCGGCTCGAGATATGCAGCGCAATGCCGCGTGCAGCCATCACCTCGGCGAACCGTCGCCGCACCTTGCCCGGCAGCGATGGCAACAGCTCCGCAGACGACGTGAACAGCGCGAATGACAAACACGCTGGATCGTGCCCCGCAGCACGGAGGTCGTGCGTCAAGCGATGATGCAGCGCCAAGATCAACTCGACCCCACCAGCGCCAGCGCCCACGACACCAATGCGCGAGCGCCCGCCTGCCGCAAGAACCCGCGCTCGTGCCGCCTCAAAGCGCACCAAAAAACTGTCGATTGGTTTGACCGGAATAGCCCGCTCAAGGACGCCCGGCACATCTTGCGCGCTCGGCGTCGAGCCTATGTTGAGAGAGAGGACGTCAAAGGGAACAGGCGGCCGATTGTTGCACAGCACGCGCTTACCCGCGAGGTCGATGCCGATGACTTCGCTATGGTAAAGTCTCGCGCCGGCAAATCGTGCCAACGGCCCTGTATCTATATGGACGTCGTCAGGCTGATAAAGGCCTGCGATCATGCCGGGCAGCATGCCAGAATAGGGCGTGTCCACCTGACGCGTGATCAGTGTGAAGCGCACACCCGGCACTGGCGCCATGCCAAATCGGCGCAGCACGCCGACATGCGCGTGTCCCGCGCCAACCAGCACCACGTCCTTCAAAACCGGTGTTACAGGCATCGTCATGGATTAGGCCTTTTGCTACACGCCGCCAACTCACGTCTGGCCCAGAAGACCTTTTGCCGATTGAACCGTTGGCTGCTCGGCGAGGCGCGTGGGTAAGGTTGCGATGCGAAGGCCTCCCCGCAAACGGCGCGACACCCAGTCGATCCCGGCTGAAAGTAGCACAGTCGCGGCGATCAACACGACCGCCACATCAAAGCGCAGTTCGGAAATGGCGCCATCCACATGGAACCCAAGCGTGGCCACCCCAAGAATGCCAAAGATGGCGCTCTCACGCACGATGATTTCCCAACGATACAGCACATAGGCGAGAAACTGGCCGTAAAGTCGCGGCACCATCTCATAGGCGTAGAGATTGGTGCCGTTGGGTGCGTCGGCGCGATAGTCGAGAGCATCGGCATGGCGCCCCATGAGATAGCCGACGATGCCACCGTTGTGCACACTGAGCGCGATGATGGCAGGGAGCATGGATGGGCCGATCAACTGCAGCAGCACGTAGGCCAGCATGTATTCCGGGGTTGAGCGCACGACCACGAGCAGGACACGCCCTGCGGTTTGCCCACCAAGACCGGCCAGACGCCGCGACACCAACGGAAACAGCAGCAACGCCATGATTGCCATTGCCGCCATTGCTATCTGCGAGAGAACGAGAGTGTTGATCACGCCCGGAACGATCTTCGACCCCAAGATGGGTTTGAACCAAGCCCACAGCGACGCCCACGTCGCCACCGACGAGAGTGCTCCTTCGCGCAAGGGCGCCGGAATGATGTCGTGCCCGACAAAGCGCACAAAATTGGTCCACGCTGACCCACCACCGACGCTCGCTGGCAATACGAGAACGCTTGCCACCAGGAGAAAAGGCACCGTCCTCGCCGTCGCCCAGAGCCGACGTGTGCCGATCAGGACATAGAACGTGCCGAGCAGCGCCGCCGCCTGCGCGTAGTTCC
>JANYHP010000289.1 GCA_025359005.1 Hyphomicrobiaceae bacterium
GACCGCTTCAACGGGTTCATCGATCGTTACATCCCCAAGGCCCGTGTCTCACACCCATGGCCGGAGGCACGCTTCCGCGTCAGACACTCGAGGTGGGAGCCCGGTGCGTGAGCAGCGCCCGCCGGGATCTGTGCGGGGGGCCGTCAGCAATGACCGTCCCTACCGCGATTGGCTGTTTAGCCGCGGCGGTTATCCCCGGCCATCCGGTCATCGTAAGCCTGCGATTGGCGGAAGCCAGCTACCCTACGTTCACAGACACGAGCGTCATGGTGTCGTTGCCGAAGATATCGATCACCTTAACGGCGACGGTATAACTAATTGTTGCTGCCTCGCGGCAGCGATCGATACGCGACAGGGTCGAGACCCGCACATTTGTGGGGCTTGGCCGAGCGGCGCTTCCGCCGCGAGCTAGAGCGTGGCCCTCGTCCAATTCGGCGGGGGACCGCCACGATTTTGGCGGGCCGGGCCAGACAATTGCTGCGAACGTATGTCGAATGTCGGCATGCAATTATATAGAGGTTTCAACGTTGACACATTCAGCGCCGGGCTCGGAGACCGGGGCGCCTGCCAGAGCGCGGTGAAACTATCGGTTTTGGCGTTCAACGTGGAAAACGCAATAAAGGGGCCGTAACCGCCTTGGCGTGCGATCTTGGCCTGTTAACAGTCACGTGTATGAGCAACAACTCTAAAACTGTCATGGAGACTAATGTGCTCGCCACCGCGAGGCGGGGCGCGGTGTCTTTGGCGCCAGTTGTGACGCCGTCCGGCCACTTGAAGCTGCGGCCGGCGGACGGGGCAATCGAACTTGCGCTCGAGCAGGCAGAGCGCCTCACGCAGGCGTTCGCGCGCGGCTCGGGGCAGGGCTTGCTCTCACTCGGGTTCGACGATGCCGGCAGTCCGCTGCCGCCGGCACTGGCCTATTGGCGGCAACTCGCCGCCCTCTACATCGCGGCGCTTTGCGCCGTGCCTGACGTCGCTGACAGTAAGGCCAAACCTACCGTAGCGCTGCCATCAGACGCAGCCTTCGAAACGATTGCCGCCGCCGTCCCGCCGATGCTCGGCTCCGAGTATATGTCGGCCAGCGTACTCGCGCAGTTGTGGCAGGACATTGATCACGCCCTCGATGATGACTTCGGCCATTCCGGTCTGTCGTTCGGCGCATTCCTGAAGAGACGCAGCCCGGCCTGGAACCTGGTCGGCCGAGTGCACTTCAATCTCGCCGAGAACCGCAAGGATGCAGACGCACCGTTCGCATTTCTCGCCACGTACACAACCAAGCTCTCAGCCACGGCGAAGCCGCAACATCTGTCGCTCGGCAAGGCGTTGCAAGAGTACGCCGCTGTTAACGACCACGACCGTCTGCTGTCGCTGCTGGCGCCCGTGCAGCGTGCCGCTGAGACCTGTGGTTGGTTGCAGCAGATGGTGGCAACCGGCGAGATCTATCAGCCGCTGCGTTGGACACCATCGGAAGCCATGCGGCTTCTGAACGACGTGCCCGCGCTCGAAGCCGCTGGTGTTGTCGTCCGCATGCCGGCGACCTGGCGCATGGGCCGCCCCTCGCGGCCGCAAGTCAAAACGACCGTAGGCGGGGCGGCACCATCGCAGTTGGGCCTCGCCGCCATGCTCGATTTCGATCTCGCCGTCACGCTCGACGGCGATGCGCTGTCGGCCGCTGAAATCAAACGGCTGCTGGCGCAGTCGGACGGGCTGGCTTTCATCCGCGGCCAGTGGGTCGAGGTTGATCGGGAGCGGCTCTCGCGCACGCTGGAGCAGTTCAAGGCTGTCGAGCAGCGCGCCGCCAGAGACGGGCTGTCGTTCGCCGAAGCCATGCGCCTGCTAGCCGGCGCTGGCATCGGCGGCGCTGCCGGCGATGCCGAAGCAGCGACAGCAGACTGGAGCGCGACGGTTGCCGGACCGTGGCTTGCCGAGAACTTGGCGGCCATGCGCCGCCCCAACACCGCAGCACGCGCCGACCCCGGTCCCGCGCTGAACGCGACCTTGCGGCCTTATCAGCAGGCCGGCGTCCAATGGCTGAATTTGCTGGCGAACCTGCGTTTGGGCGCGTGCCTCGCCGACGACATGGGGCTTGGCAAAACCATCCAGGTCATCTCGTTGCTGCTCATTTTGCAGCGTGACGCGGGCAAAGCTGCGCAGCATGAACGGCGCGCGAGCCTGCTGGTGGCACCCGCTTCTCTGCTGTCCAATTGGGCGGCAGAGATCGCGCGCTTTGCGCCGGGACTAAAGGCCCTCATCGCGCACCCCTCAGCCATGACGTCGGATGATTTGAAAGCGCTCGATCGTGCCGCGCTTGTCGGCGTCGATCTCGTGATCACCAGCTACGGCACGCTGTTGCGAGCGCAGAACCTGGCCAAGGCAGCTTGGCGGTTGGCCATTCTCGACGAGGCGCAAACGATCAAGAACCCTGGCGCTAAGCAAACCAAGGCCGTCAAGCAACTCGATGCGCTGAGCCGCATCGCGCTAACCGGTACGCCGATTGAGAACCGCCTCGGCGACCTCTGGTCGATCTTCGATTTCCTCAATCCGGGCCTGCTCGGCACTGCCAAACAGTTTGGCGCCTTTGCCAAGAAGCTTGGCGACGCGTCCAACACAACTGCGAATGCCTACGCGCCGTTGCGCGAATTGGTGCGGCCCTACATTTTGCGGCGCTTGAAGACCGACAAGAGCATCATCAACGATCTGCCCGACAAGACGGAGATGAAGACGTTCTGCCAGCTGTCACCGGTGCAGGCGGCGCTCTATCAGCAGTCCGTGGCGGCACTTGCCGACCAGCTGAAGACGGCCGATGGCATGCAGCGCCGTGGCCTCGTGCTGGCGTTCCTGATGCGCTTCAAGCAGATCTGCAATCATCCCTCGCAGTGGCTGGGCGACGGGGCATGGGCACCCGACGACAGTGGCAAACTCGCCCGCATGCGCGAGATCGCTGAGGAGATCGCGGCGCGGCAAGAGAAGATGCTGGTGTTCACGCAGTTTAAGGAAACAACCGCACCGTTGGCTGCATTCCTCGGCGGCATTTTCGGCAAAGCCGGTGTCGTGTTGACCGGCGAAACGGCGGTTGCCAAACGCAAAGACCTCGTGCGCCGCTTCCAGGAGGACGACGATGTACCGTTCTTCGTTCTTTCGGTGAAAGCCGGCGGCGCCGGCCTCAATCTCACGGCCGCGTCCCACGTCGTGCATTTCGATCGCTGGTGGAACCCGGCCGTCGAGGCGCAGGCCACCGACCGCGCATTCCGCATCGGGCAGAAGCGCAACGTGCTGGTGCATAAGTTCGTCTGCCGCGGGACAGTGGAAGACCGAATCGATCAGATGATCGAGCGGAAAAAGCAGTTGGCCGGAGACTTCCTCGAGGGTGGCGGCGGCGAGATAGTGTTGACCGAGATGAAGGATGCCGAGCTGTTGGCGCTGGTGGCCCTCGATCTCAACGCGGCGCTCAAAGAGTGATCAGATCATGGGTTATCGTGCCTGGAAGCCCTACGTGCCCGCCGCCAAGCGCCGGGAGAAAGCAGCCAAGACGCTCGCCAAAATGCAAAAGAGCAATGGCAACGTATCGCCTGTTGTTATTCAAGGACGGACGATTGCGTCCAGTTTCTGGGGCAAGTCGTGGTGCGATAACTTGGAGCGTTACTCCGACTACGCCAACCGCCTGCCGCGCGGCCGCACGTATGCGCGCAATGGCTCTATCCTGGACCTGCAGATCGCCAGAGGCGAGATCACTGCCAAGGTCAGCGGCTCCGAACTTTACACGATCAACATCAGCATCGGTGCGGTTGCGGCGGCGCGTTGGAAATCAATCTGCGGCGACTGCGCCGGGAGCATCGATAGCGTGGTCGAGCTGTTGCAGGGCCGTCTCGCCAAGGGCGTTATGGACCGCGTTTGCCAGCAGTCCGAAGGGCTGTTTCCTGGCCCAAAAGACATCAAGCTGTCGTGCAGCTGCCCGGACTGGGCCGATATGTGCAAGCACGTTGCCGCCGCGCTCTACGGCGTCGGGGCGCGCCTCGACGCGCAGCCGGAGTTGCTGTTCGTGTTGCGTGGCGTCGATGCCAAAGACATGATCGCCGGCGCGGGCGGCGTGCTCGCCAAGCCAAAGCGCGCCGCTGCGACGGCCAAGGTGTTGGTCGACGACGATGTCGGGGCGCTGTTTGGCCTCGATATGGCAAGCGAGGGCGACACGACGGCAAGCCCAGTCGCCGCCTCGGCTGCTGCAACGAAAGATGAAATGCCGCAACGCGCGGCAGCACGGGACAAATCAAAGTCTGCTGCAAAGCAGAAGGCGCCGAAGTCGAACGCCAAACCAACGATCAGCGCGAAGCCCCGCGCGGCCAAGTCAACGAGCCAAGTGGCAGGCAAGAAAACGCCACAACGCGCGACGCAGGGCACAATCGCACGCAAGAAGACCGCGCGCGGTCACGCAGCGATGACCTGAACTGCCGTTTTTGTTGTTGCCGCTTTTCATCGCCGTCGTTGCTCAATTTAATCAACCGCACGAACCCTCACCATCAGCTTGCTAAAATCGCAGCGGGTTCCTCCGCGCACGCAGAAACGACTGATGCCGTGTCACAGGCACCGTCCTTAGGATGAGGGAGCCCGGAGGTGTCGATTAACCGTGTAAAACTGCTAAAGCATGGCGCATTTACAATGCCAAGGGACGCAGTGATTTGCCGCCAACCGTCAATCGGCTGCTATCTTATGACCGCGGTTGTGGGTGGCCAGTGGGTGGCAGTGAAGTTGTCTGCCCTCGGAATATTCCTTTCAAACGCCGGTATTTACTGGTGATCCCGGCGCGATTCGAACGCACGACCTACAGATTAGGAATGTGTTTTTTGCCGTCGCGATGACTTTTAATGTCTCCACTTGTCTATTTAAAAAAACATAACTTTCAATGTTTTAACAGATTTTCTTAAGTCTCGGGTGGGCATGGCGAGCCAGGCAAAGACAGCCTCGCTGAGGGGCTGGTGAGGGGCTGGTGCAATGTGGCTGGCAAATGCTAAGTGAGGGGCTGGCGCGAACGGTCGGCGTTAGGTGGGGAACAATCCATGCCTTCTCTTAAGCCAAATGCGCGCGTTATTTCCAGCGCGATCGGTGGGACGCGTTTGTCCTACACGATCGAAGGGCACCCAGGTT
>JANYHP010000325.1 GCA_025359005.1 Hyphomicrobiaceae bacterium
AGTCGCGAGTTCGTCCGACCGCACGCCGGGTGCGGGCTTCAGTCTCATGCTCTGGGCTATCGGCACGGGGCGCAGGCCACAGTCATGTGCGATGGTGTAGCCACGGACCTGTCCATCGCAGCCGCATGGGCGGCGCAACCAGACAGCATCAATTGCGGTTGGTCTGATTGTCGATGCCGGACAGGAAGCTTGTCACGTCGGTCTTGGCGGAGAAGCCACCGAGGTTTTTCAGTTCGAAGCGCACCATGACGGTCTTGTCGGGCACGATGCCAAGCGTCGGGTTCGAGATGAACTGTTCGCTGTAGGACGTCGTCAGCACGAAGCACTCGTCAGAATAGCGCAGCTGCAGCAGATCCTGCAGACGCTGCTTGTTGTCGATGTCGTAGCGCATCGAAGCCGCCACGCTCCACCGGTCGGTCAGCTTGAGGCCGACGCTGCCCTGCAGTTCCTGTTGGCCGATCGTACTGGCGGCGCTGGTAATGGCCTGCGTGTCTGCCCGCGTGAACGCGTAGGCGATCTGCGTCGAGAACGGCCCGAAACCGGCCGAAACGAGTGTGTCCTGCCGGCGCAAGGCCAACGAGTTGCTGTCGAAGCGGCTTTGCGTGGCGATGCTCAAAGCCTGCAGCGGCGAGACGTACAGGCCCGCCACGTAGTCCGAACGGTCCTTGTTGAGGCCGTTGTTCTCCGAGAAGGCGGATGCAAACGTGCCTGGTGCGCCGGTCGACGTCACGTCATAGCCGGGATTGGCAAACACGTTGGTGCCGGCGAAGTGCTGGCTCTGGCCGATGACGGCGCGCGCGCTGAAACCAGTGGTCGTCTGGAACGAATACTTGGTGCCGTAGTTGACCCGTGTGCCGGTGTCGATGCGATCAAATCCGGTCGATTTAGTTTCGAAAAACAGCGAGGTGTCGTCGAGCACCACGCTCTTGGCGTCTTCGTTGGGCAAGCGGCGCTGATCGACATTGCCCGACATCTGCCGCGTAACGACTTGAACCACTGGCTCGATGGTATGCGACGCCGTCGGTGTGATCGCCACAAACGGATAGGCATAGGTGAGGCCGGCGGTGGCCACGCCGCGATACTGGGTGTCGTCGGGCGCTGCGAGGCCCGTCACCGGATCGCGCGTATCCTTATACTGGAGCACATCGCCGCGGACGTTGGCGAACGGCGTCCAGGTCATGCCCAGTCCATCCACCAGCTTGCGGCGCCAATTCACATCCGTGACCAGATGGTTCGAGTCGGCGCCCGCCAGATACTGCGACGGTGTCGCCGTGTTGAAGCCGGCTAGCCGCGACAGGCTGCGCACATGGCCGTTGAGGCTCAACTCGCCGCCCAGCACCTGCTGCCCGAGAATGTAGTTATAGTCGATGACCGGCAGCACCCGCGACTTGTTGACGTCAGTGTCGTTGGGCAGCAAGCCGCCGAACTGGAACAGCGACGCATTGAAGTAATTGCGCTCGCTCTGCCCCGTGAGGTAGGCGGTGTTCACGCGATCCGACTGCAGGATATTGTCGAAGCCGTAGTAGCGGCGGAAGCTCTTGTCGCTTTCAAGCGTCACGTCCCAGCCTGCCCGCCACCAGGAGCTGAGCGAGAACACCCCCTTGGTCTCGACCGTGCCGCGCCAGCCCTTCAGATCGGGTGTCGCGTCCGCGCCGAGATTGCGCAGGTCCTGATTCAGCGCGCCGAAGCGGACGCTATAGGCCCCATTTTCCAGCCGCTGGCGCCAGTCGCCCTTGTAGAGCACGCCTTGCTTGGACAGGATCGAGGGATTGAACAAGAAATCGTAGCTCTTATCGAGCGCAATGTAATAGGGCAGCTCGAAAAAGGTGCCGAGCGTGCTCGAAGTGCCGAACGAAGGCGCCAGGAAACCGGTGCGGTGGCGCACGGAGGGGTCCGGCATCTGGAAATAGGGTAACTGCAGCACTGGCGTGCCGAACAACTCGAAGCGGGCGTCCTGGAACGTCAGCGTCCGCGCATTCTGGTCGTGAATGATGCGTGACCCCGCGATGCACCACAGTGGCGGTTTGCCCGGGTCGTTTTTGCAAGGCGTGAACTTGCCTTCCTCAAACTCAGTGACGTTGCCGTCACGGCGGATCGAGCGGCGGGCCTGGATGCGCGTCTCGTCGCGCGAGACCACGCTCAGCGTTTGCACGAAGGCGTCACGGAAGTCGTCGGTCGCCTCGATGCGCTCGGCGCGTGTGACGTTGCCGTTGGGGTCGCGCAGTTGCACGTTGCCTTCGGCCAACAGTTTGTTGGCGCCCTGATCGTAGGTGATCTGGTCGGCCGTCATCAGGAAGTTGTTGTAGTAAATCTGCACGTTGCCACGGGCGATAACCTTGTTGCCCTTGGTGTCATAGATCAAATCGTCGCCTTGCAAGTAGAGCGGTGCGGCGTTGTTGATCTTCGGCGTCGGCCCGAACGATCCGCCGGGGGTAGGCTTGAAGAAGCGGTCGTTGCCGACTTGATTGCGGATGCTGGGATCTTGTGCGGCGGCGTCATGGGCGCCAGCCAGCGCTCCCAGCATCAAAAGGACAGCAAGAAGCGCACCGCGTACGCGTAGGTGCGCGGCAGGGACCGCGCCCGTTTCGATGCTGCCGTGTCCCTGCGACAAAGCAACCGCAAAACGGGCGTGTTCCGCGCCGCACACACCGTGCGATTTCAGCGTCGAACGCCTCACTTAACCATCCCCACTCACCCGTCCTCTTGATGCAGCAGCATTGTCACCGATGCAAGCACCGCAATGACCACCGGCAACCAGATAGCAACCATCGCCGGCGCAAGACCGGCCAAGCCGATCTGCCGCGAAACCTCCGTCAGCAGGAAGAACCCCACACCGCCGATGATCCCCGTAGCGACCATAGTCTGGATGCCCCCCTGTCGGAATGACCGCAAAGACACAGTAGCCGCCAAAAGAACCATCGCCACGAGCAGCAAGGGTCGCGATTTTAACAATTCATACTGCACCCGGAATCTAGCTGTCGGCAGCTTGCTGCGTTCGACCATGTCGATGACGCCCGGAAGCTCGAAAATCGACACCGAATTCACCGATCCGAGCGCATCCAGCGCGCGCTCGCGATCGAGATGGGTGGCGAGCTTGTAAGCGCCAAACCGCTCGACCTCGCGGCCGGGCATGGCGACCGCAACGTTGACCAGATCCCAGTAACCATCGCCCAGTGATGCTTTTTCCGCTCTGATGTGGGCCAGAAAACGGCCCTGGTTGTCATATCTGAACACCGTAACGCCGGTGAGGGACAGTCCTTGTTCCGCCACCGCGCTGGCACTCATCACGGAGGCCCCGTCGACGCCGTCCTGGCGGAGCCAATTGCCGGCGCTGCTGTTAATGAACGATGTTTCACTGCCAAACAAGGTGGCCATCAGCTGTTCGGCGCGGGCCGTCGCCTCGGCGGCCAACGGGTTGTAGACTGCGACGCTTACAATCCCAAACAGCAGCGCCACCGTCATGCCCGGCCGCAGGAACTGCCACACCGACATGCCGCCGGCCCGCATCACCGCCAGCTCCGACCGACGGCTGAGGCTCATCAGCGCGCCGATCGAGCCGACCAGCACCGCGAAAGGAATGAGAATTTCGGTGAACGCGTGCATGCGCAGGAATCCAACCCACATCAGTTGCCAGACCGTCACGGTCGCGGCACTCCGCGATTGCCGCAGCAATTCCACCATGTCGATCATGAAGATGAGAGTCATGCACACGGCCAGCGCGCCGACGATCATCGCCAGAAAGCGGCGTGCGATATAGCTCCGGAGGGTGCGGGCTCGCAGCATCGCTCAGCGCCCCCCGGCGATAGCGGTGGCGCGCGGCTTGCGCCGGAAGGGCGCGGCCATCGCTGCGGTGAGCCGGCGCCAGGCGTTCCCCAAGGCGCGCACGACTTTCGGCGTCCGCCGCGGCGTCATATTCCACTGGATCGCCAGCGCAGCAATCAGAATGGCGGCGATGGGGATCGCGTAGAGCCACGGCACGGCCGATGCCTTCCCATTCGCGGCATTGACCGCGCTGATGCCCAGCACGCGCACGCCGACGCCGACGGCGAATGCCGCGATCAACACGTTATTGCGGTTCTGCCGCGTGGTCTGTGCCTGCCCCGCGAAGGCTGCCGCGATCAGCACGAACGCCAGCGGATAAAACGGCGTTGTGAACCGGTCGTGCAACTCGGCGTGGAAGCGGTTCGTATAAGCCTTGTAGTTCGGGTCGTCCGGCGGCGGCGACCAAAGGTCTGGCGTGTACCATTCGCGCGGGCGCAGACCGATGCTCTGCTCGGCCTTCTGCTCGAAGCGGTTGATGTCGACGGCATAACGCTCGAAGGCCACCACGTCGGGCGGCGTGCCGTTGGCCAGTTCGCGGATGATGTGGCCGTTCTTCATCAGCAGGTAGGCGTTCGCCCCCTGCTGCACGATGTAGCCCGATTCCGCGAGATAGGAGCTGATCTGCGCACCGTCGCGCGCGTCGCGGATCAGCAGGCCGAGCAGTTCCCCATCCGCCGCGCGGTCGCGAATGTGGATCGCCACGTTGCGTTCCGGCGCGGTAAAGCGGCCTGGCTGCAAGACCTGCGAAATGAG
>JANYHP010000367.1 GCA_025359005.1 Hyphomicrobiaceae bacterium
GACCTGCGTGCCGCCGGGCAGCCCCGCGAGGCGCGCCTCAATATCGGCGACACCGCCGGCAACATCGTCGAGATGGATTTCCAGCGCGTCGCCGGCGAGCGTGACGAGATCGTCGAAGAAGGCGAGTTCGGCACTGGTGCGCGCTGCATACAGAACCCGAAACTCTCGCCCACGCGCGCGCAGTTCCGCCGCCATCGACAACAACGGCGTGATGCCGATGCCGCCGCCGACGAGCAGGGGTGAAACGCTGCTGTCCTTGAGCGGAAAGTCATTGCCTGGTCCGCTCGCACGAACACGATCGCCGGGCTTCAAGGCGTGCATATAGCGCGAGCCGCCACCGCTTTGCGGATCGAGCCGGACGCCCAATATATAGGCGCGGGGAGCAGCCGTCGCACCCGGTGCGCCCGAAACGTTGACGAGCGAGTATTTTCGCACGCCGACATCTGGAATTTCGATTGTCAGATGCGCGCCCGCGGCAAAGCCCGGCAGGGGCGCACCGTCTGCGGCAGACAGGACGATCCGCCGGATGCTCGGCGTTTCGTCGTGCACGGTCGTAATGTGCAAGTCGCGCATGCTCAATTCGTTCCCACTTTGGCGGGCGCTACCGGCCCGTCGAGCGTCGCCACCGTTTTCAGAGCGCCATCAAGCGCCACGCCTTCCGCATCGAGCAGGGCCGCGAGCCGCAGCCGCCGCGCCCAATCCGCCGCGTCCGGACGCGTGCCAAGCGACGTCACTCCGGCCAGCACACGATCATACTTCGAATGCCCGCGCGACATCGTATCGGAATATCCCTTGATCAGTCGCCGCGATTTGGCAAGCTCCACAGCCAGATCGTAGTTCGTTGCAGCGGCCACGGAAACGCGATCCAGCCACTGACTGATATGCAGCATCTCGCGGCCGTGCCGCAGCGTGGTGCGGCGCTTGGGCTTGCGTCCAGCGATGAGATAGAGCGACAGAAAGCCGCCGACGCGGTCCGTTCGCACCCGCCGGCCTTTGTTGACCAGGCGATCGAGCAGCCGAAACAACCGCGGTCGCGCCTCGATGGCCAAACCGAGCCACGCCGGCAGCGTCGCGCACACTTCATCCATGCGCGGATGGAAGTACTCGGTCGTCTGCAGAACGTGTTGCGTTGCATCGACGCCGACGTCATCGGCCACGCGCCGCGCCCGCGCCGATCGCGTCTTCAAGTCGGCGACGCTGATCACATCGTCGTAGGCCATGGCGCGGGCCAGGTGCCGCGCAACTTCAGTGGTCAGGGTGGCGTCGCGCGCTTTGGCGACATCGAGGGCCGCAACAGGCGCCAGTCGGTCCAGATACTCGCCCGCATAGGCGGCATCCTGGTAGTCGACCAGGCGGCGGACACCCGCATAAATCATCCGCTGTGCCGCGGGATCGAAGTCGCGCCGGATGCGTTGCAGCAGGGCGTCAAGTGCGCCCGGGCTGGCGGTGAGCGGCAGGTCCGGCAGAACCTTCACCGGGCCTGCGGGTGTTGCTGCTTCAGTGCCGCGCGCAACCGTATCGAAGGCGGCGCCGAACGCTGAGAGGCTCGCGCTCGCGGCAACACCGCCGTCGCGGATGGCCTGCTCGAAATGCTGACGCGACACCGGCAAGACACCCGCAGCGGCAAGCGCACCCAGCAGGCTCGCCGAAATGACGCTGCCGTGCCGCTCGGCAATGCCGGCGAAATCGGCGACGATCCGGCGCTTGGCTGCATAGTCGGCCGCGGCATGCACGGCGCGGCTGTCAGCCGTGCCGTCACCGGGCACGATCTTCTCGGCGGTGGCATAGGCCCGCTGGCTGGAGGCGATGAGCACGGTGCGATCCGGCGTCACGAGGCCCCGCACCATCGCACGGCCGGCTTCCATCAGCTCTGACGCAATGACGATGTCCACATCGCCCGGCGCCGGCATCAACGCCAGCACAGGCATAAGACCCGGCCCGCGATCGGCGATCATTTCGAGATAGTAGATGGTCGCACCCGTTCGCTGCGCGACGCCGGGAACGGAGGTCACCTGCACGATCAATCCAGCGTGGTTGGCCGCAGCGGCGACCCAGTCGGCCAGTACGCCGCCGCCCTGACCGCCCATGGCGACAATCGCCAGCGATATCGGTGCGTCCATCGCGGTTTGAGTTCTCATCCCGGTCATGGCTGGCGTCACCTGGCGAACGCTGGGCGGTCATGCTCGCGTCGCGCCATCAGCCACCCGATGACGGCGAGGCGTATGCGTTGCAGCACGCGCTCCGCCCAGGTGGGATTATGCACCACGTCAGCACGATAGAACGACGGGCAGAGCATGGCCGCCTCGGCGACCTCGCCGCAGTTGCCGCAGCCGACGCACGTGCTGTCGATCGTTGCGACAGGATCTTCCTTCAGCGGGTCGCTCGTGTGCTTGACCGACAACGACGGGCATCCAGACAGCCGGATACACGCGTGATCGCCGGTGCAGATGTCCTCGTCGACGCCGAAGCGTGGTTTGGCCACGCGTCGGCCGGCCTTGATCGCCTGCGCCATAATGGGTCGTTCGCGCCGCTGCCGGTTGAGCATGCACTCGGATGACGCGACGATGACTTTGGGCCCCTTTTCAGTCGTCGTCAGCGCTTCGCGGATCGTGTCGCGCATTTTGCCGACATCGTAGGTGCGGTCGATCTCGCGCACCCAGTCGACGCCGACGCCGCGCACGGCGCGCGCAATCGGATGTTGCGTCCCCCGCGCGCCGTTTCCCGCCCGCGACGACAGAATATCCTGCCCGCCGGTCGCCGCCGTGTAGTGATTGTCGACGACGACGATGAGCGCGTCGGACTTGTTGAAGACGGCATTGGCGACGCCGGATGTCAGCCCGTTATGCCAGAACCCGCCGTCGCCCATGATCGCGATGGAGCGCTTTTTTGCGGGCACGTTGAAGGCGGACGCAGACGCTGCACCAAGCCCATAGCCCATCGTGGTCGCGCCGATATTGAACGGCTCGTTGATGGAGAACAGGTGACACCCAATGTCGGCGGCGACGTGGTGGGCGCCGATGTCCTGCTCGACGAGCTTTAGGGCTGCAAAGATCGGCCGCTCCGGGCATCCCGTGCAGAACCCCGGCGGCCGTTGCGGCACGACCTTCGCCAAGGCCTTGATCGTTGGATGCTCCAGCACGGCGGCGACATCGGGCGTGCGACTATCGTTGCGCACCAGCGTGCGATCGTGCTCGGCAATGAACGCCTTGAGCCCTTTCAGCACGACTGCTGTGGTGTACTCGCCGGCCAACGGCAACGGTCCCTTGCCGGCGACCGGCGTGTCGATGCCGGCCTGGCGGAGAATGGCGTGGATAGCCGGCTCGATGAACGCGGGCTGCCCTTCCTCGACGACGAGCACGGCAGTCTTGTCGCGGGCAAATGCGGCGATCTCATCATCGATCAACGGATAGGTGACGCCGAGAACGTAAAGCGCGACGCGGCTGTTGCCATGGATATCGGCCAGGCCGAGCAGGTAGAGTGCGCGCAGCACGGTGTTATACATGCCGCCCTGCAGCACGATGCCGATGCGTGCGTGGGGGTCGCCGAAGTGTTCGTTGAGCTTGTGACGCCGAATGAACGCGACAGCGGCCGGCCAGCGCTGTTCGACCTTTTCGCGTTCGTGGGCGAACGAGGCGGGCGGCAGCACGATGCGGCCGGTGTTGCGACTTGGGTTCTCTACGGCCTCGGCGACGGTCAGCGGCGGGCGCTTGTTGTCACGCGCGATGAAGCTGCCGGTCACATGGCAGGCGCGGATGCGCACTTCCAGCATCACCGGCGTGTTGGAGGCCTCCGACAAGGCAAAGCCGTCGCCGACCGCCTTGACGATGGAGGGCAGATTGGGACGCGGATCGAGCAACCAGACCTGCGACTTCATGGCGAACGCGTGGCTGCGCTCCTGCATGATCGACGAGCCTTCGCCGTAGTCTTCGCCGACGATGAGCAGCGCGCCGCCGGTCACACCGCCTGACGCGAGATTAGCGATCGCGTCGGAGGCGACGTTGGTGCCGACGGGTGCCTTGAAGACGGCGGCACCGCGGATCGGATACATCACGGACGCGGCGAGCGTGGCGGCCGCTGTCGCTTCACTGGCGCTCGATTCAAATCGCACGCCATGCTCGGCGAGGATGTCCTGCGCATCGGCGAGCACGTCCATCAGGTGCGAAATGGGCGCGCCCTGATAGCCGGCCACATAGCCGACGCCGTTCTCCAGCAGCGCCTTGGTGATCGCCAGGATGCCTTCGCCGCGGAAAACCTCACCGTCCCCGAGTTTGAGGTCCTCGACTTCTTTCTTGAATGACCGCTCTGCCATCTCGACCCTTTGCGGGGCCACGTGTCAAAGGAAGGCCCACGTGGAATGGTAGTGCACCACTCGGAGCGTTACCAGCCACGGCGCGACAGCCTGATGACTTGCGAAGTCAGCGACGTCTGTTCCAAGTTCTCCTCTTGTTCTAAAATTGTTGTTTCATTGCGTGCATTCATAGTTGTCGCAACCAAAGTTCGGCGCGGGCTCGCAATTCGTGATCGGAACCGCTGCGCGGGCGCTGCCGATCTGTGGATCAGGCATGCCGGCCGCACACCGAATCACGTACGTCAGCCCCACCGTGAAGCCCGAACTGCAAGGTGGCCCACCGATGTCCTTGGCTTTCCGCATCGCATTTGCAGCCTACGCGCGCGGCACCCATCAC
>JANYHP010000441.1 GCA_025359005.1 Hyphomicrobiaceae bacterium
ATCGGAATCTGGGCTGTGCGCGCAGACTAACAACGACAGCGCGGCAGACCAGGTTTTTCTGCGGCTGAAGCCCGGCGACAAGGTTACGGCGGTGAAGTTCGTCGAAGCGCTGAAGCTGACGGTGAAAGCCGTCGAGCGGCCCGATGGCGGCGCGCCCCGTGTCACCTTCGTCGAGGCCATTCCGTCGGCAGTGCTGGCCGACAGCCGCGACCAGTGGTCGTTCAAGGAGTTCGGGCCGCAAGCGGCGGCGCGGGTTGACCGGCGCGGTCCACCCGAGGTTCTGGATGCGACGATCGCTGCTGCCGCCGCCAAGTATCCGATCATTCCGAAGGCGGTGGCGGCTGCGGTGTGGGCCAAGGCCGCCGGGGCACAGGGCGATGCATCCGCGCCGCTCGCGCGTGCTTCCGTGGTGCGGCCAATGCCGAAGGCACACGAGGCGGTCGCGGCGCTCAACGCGCTGTTGTTGCCGATTTTAAGAACCCGCGTCGACACGTACGGTGAGGCCGAGGCTGGCGCCTACAACTTCTATCTGCATCGCCTGACCCACCAGGACATGATCGGCGGCTATGAGGTCGCCATCGCCAATCGCCTCATCGAGAGTGGGGTTGGCGCCGCTGGTGTCCACGAGATCGGCTGCGGCTACGGCCAATTGTTGTTCCTGCTGGCGCTGCGGGGCATCAACGCCGTCGGCATCGAGATCGACCCGCGGCGGTATGCGACGGGCGCGATCATGCTCGAGGCGTTCAAGGTGGCCTACCCCGAGGCGGGACGGCGCTGTCGCTTGTTCCAGGGCGCGTTTCCTCTGGCCGACACAGTGCTGGCTCCCGGCAAAGACGTGGTGCTGACGACCAATCTCGTCGCCACCGCCGATCGCAAGACGCAGCTCAAGATCCTCGCCGCCATGCGACGCTATCCGTGCGCGGTCGTTGACGTCGACCGGTTTATGGACCGGCGCACGGATGAGGAGGGGCGGCAGCTGACGCTGGCCTTGATGCGCGAGGCGGGGTTCAAGCAAATCGAGCCATTCCTGGACCTCGGTGAGGACGGCCGGTACTATCGCCTGAGCGCGGCTGGGTGACGGCCTGTTGGTGATTGCTTTTGTTTGTCGCATTTTCTACGCCAAACCGGTGTCCACTTTGGTGGAAAATGCTTTAGACGACGCAGTGCCGCCGAGGGCCAAGGGGAAGCAGCGCGGATGGTCGACTACGCCAAGCTCAAAGACGATTTGCGCGATCTCTATCGCGCGAAGGGCGTGCGCCGCGTCGTCTATTTTCACTGCGATCACTGGGAGCCATGGCAGTCGCGGCCGGGCGAGGCCGGCATCAGCGCCCGCAACGCCGACGAGATCACGCGGTTCGTGGACACGATGGGCGGCATCGATTTCGCCCGCCGGTTGACGCTGTTCTACAAAGACCAGATCAACTACGTCTTCGATCGCAGCCCCACCAGCGATGCGGGCGTCCGTGCCGATCCGGACGACGCCTATCGCTTTCCACCGCGCCCCGACAGCGAGGCGAGGCTTGCGAACGGCGCGCTCGGCTATCTCGCCAAACAGTCTGCGTTGGACGTGCAGGTCCACATCCATCACGAATATGTCACACACAATCTTGACGCCAAGGGGCCTGAGGTCGACGCCTATCTGGCCTCCGAGAGAGGTCGCCGTTTCGAGGAAGCCCGGTTTCAGAAGATGGT
Source organism: Hyphomicrobiaceae bacterium (assembly GCA_025359005.1). Taxonomy (GTDB): domain Bacteria; phylum Pseudomonadota; class Alphaproteobacteria; order Rhizobiales; family Hyphomicrobiaceae; genus JABFRJ01. Next base: position 1,693 of record JANYHP010000441.1, read on the forward strand.
TTCACTGGCGGTCGAGAGCATCGGCCAGCAGATCGGCAAGCCGTTGGAATACTGGCTGTTCGTGCACGGCCACTGGGGGCTCAATGCGTCGGACCCGAAAGTGTGCCATCTGACGCGGGAGTTGGCCATCCTGCGCGACCTCGGCTGTCTTGGCGATTTCACGGTGCCGTCTGGCCGGCCGGCAGTGAATCCGCGTCTTGAAGTTCCCTATTTCGTCACGCCGCTGGATGCGCCCAAGGGTTACGATCTGCAGGAGTGCGAACCGGAATTTGCCTACGGTAATCAGTCGGCGCCGGGCCGCGGCAAGTTTCTCATCTGGTCGTCGGTCATCAAGCATCGCGGTGCGTCGCTGGATTATTATTCGCCGTGGCTGCGGACGCGGCTCGACGAACTCGAAACCCTGGCGCGGGACATTGTCGACCAGTCGTTCTGTGTCGACGGCACACTGTTCATCAAGTCGCACGCCCACTCCATGCATCCGAACTATTACGCAGACGCGGGGCCGGCGATTTTTCCGCACGCGTTCCCGCCGATCAAGGCGCTGTTCTCGGTGCTGTTTGAGGCGGCTGCGGCGGCCGGTGCGGAGGTGGCGTTCCTGACTGCGCCCGAGGTCTACGATCTGATGGTGACGACGGACTACACGCCGCCCGGCGGATTTGCGCTGATCATGCCGGGCGTGGCACCCGTTGTCGACGGCTGCGCGCCGGCGCCGCGCGGTGTGGCCGTCAAGACAGCCATCAAGGCACTGTCGGGCGCGTCGGCTGGTGGACCAGCGCTCGCCAAGATCACGGTGCCGGGGGAGCGCGAGGCGCAAGCGTCGCACGGTTGGGCCGAGGCGCTGGCGCAGCAACCGAAGCCACCGGTAGGTGCGGGCGTTCCGATGCTCCGGGACGTCGGGGTTATCGATGCCATTGCCAAGCGCGTCGTCATCGAGCGCATCGCAGCGCTTGGGGAGGCCGGCTCCGGGGCCGGCACCTATTACACCGAACGCGCCAAAGGCACCGCGTTCCTGACCGAATACGAGACCAAGCTCGCCACCTATCTGTTGGCCAGCCCACGCGTGGTTGCCACTCACGAGATCGGCTGCGGTTTTGGTGCCCTGCCGATCCTGCTGGCCGCTAACGGGCTGCCGGCGGTCGGCATGGACGGCGACCAAGGCAGGATCGAGGGTTCGCGGGCTATTCTTCACGCCGTGCACACGGCATTGCGCGGCGAGCGACGCGGGCTGCTGGCCAGTTGTGAATTCATCGGCACGGCCTTTCCCGACGCGGTGACGGGGCGCGATCTGTCGCAGTGCGTGGCCTTGCTCACCAACGTGACGGTGACGCAAACGCCCGACGAGCGGCGGCGGTTGGTCGAAGCGCTCAAGGCCTATCGGTGCGTGATCATGGACCTGCAAAGATTTCTGGTGAAGCGGTCGATGCGAGGGGAGGAGGATGCGCTGGTGGCCGAGCTGACGGACGCCGGTTTCGGGACGCCGACAATGCTGTTCGATCTTGGCGATAGTGGCCGATATGTGCGGTTCGATCCGCTGCGCTGATCGGCGTGCTCGGCCCCGCCGATAGGGGCGGGGCGCCGTGAAATCGCCGCCAATGGTCTTCACCAAGAGTTGGCAATGCTGGGGGGGACTGTGGTATTGGCCAGCGGCGACCCTGCTGGCACTTTGGCTGTCGCTCGTTGTGCAGCATACTGGTGTCCGCTTTGGCGGAAAATGCTCTATGTTTCGGCCGCTTGCTCCGGCTGGGTTCACGGCTGAGTTCGGGATATTGATCTGATGACGGCACCTTCCAGGGTTTTGACCCTTCGCGATAAAAATGGCGACGTAATTCCGGCCGATACGGCCCGGGCGCCCGCGCGTGGCGCCGAGCCGCCGACAACCTCGCTGGCACCTGCGCCGTCGATGATCGCCGGCAATGCCGCCCGCCGGGCACAGGTTCGCCGCCGCGACAGCGGCCTGCTTGCGCTTTCGGCGCTGCTCCTCATAGTCGGGCCGGTGTTGCTGGCAAGCTGGTACTACGCATTCGTCGCAACCAACCAGTACATATCCGAGTTCAAGCTGTCGGTTCGTGGTGGCGTCGTGGGCGGCGGTGGCGAAGGCGGCGGCGGTTCGGCGGCCATGATCGGCGGGATGATCGCGGATGCGTTCGTCGTCACCGAGTTGATCAACAGCCAGCAAATGGTGCTGGATGTGGGCCGCGAGATCGATCTGGCGGGTTTGTTCTCGGGCCCGAAGGCCGACTGGCTGCATCGCCTCAAGACGCCGGCCAGCAAAGAGGACCTCGTCGAGCACTGGAAAAAGGTGGTTTCGGCGCAATTCGATATTCTTACGGGGATCGTGACGGTCTCGGTGCGCACATTTGCGGCGGAGGATTCGTTGAAGCTGGCCCGTGCCATCGCCAAGTCGGCCGATCAGGCCGTCTTCAAAATGAGTGAGCGCGCGCGACAGGATCTTGTCCGTTTTGCGGACGAAGAGGTGCGCCGTACGGAAGGTGTGGTGCAGACGGCGCGCACGGCGCTGCGCGATTTCCGCGTGCAGGAGCGTATCATCGACGCTGGGCGGTCGGCGCAGGCCAGTTCGGATCTGGCCGGCAAGCTGCGCGAGGACCTGTCGCGCATGACGCAGGAACTCGAGACGATGTCGCGCTATCTGGCCTCGACGTCGCCGCAGATCACAGTGCTGCGCACGCGGATCTCCTCGACGGAGAGCGAATTGCAACGCATGGGCCGCACCATTGGCGAGGGCAACCGGGGCAAGAGCACCACTGAATTGAGCCCGACGACGCTGGCGCAGTTCGATAGTCTGAATGCCGAATTGGAATTGGCGCAAAAATCCTATGCGGTCGCCCAGGAAGGGCGCCAACGGGCACAAACGGCCGCCGACCGTCGCACGACCTATGTGACGCTGTTCGTCGAGCCGTCGCTGCCGGATGCCTCGCTCTATCCGCAACGGTTGTCATCGGTGCTCGTCGTTGGGTTGATGGCGCTGACGGGCTGGTTCCTTGGCCTGCTGATCATCTCGTCGATCCGCGATCACCTCCTTTAGAGCCTTCAGAGATTGCGCGTTCTGTCTGCGGCGGGAGGTCGCGATCCATGTTCAAGAGCGCAGTGAGCCAGCGGCTGGCCGATCGCATGCGGGCGCGCGATATCGCCCGGGTGGTCTATTTCCACACCGACCATTTCGAGCCGTGCCGTAATTTTGACGGGCGGCCCATCCTGGGGGCGGCCAATGTCACCGATGTAACGCGCTTTGCTCGCGAGATCGCCCAGATCGAATTTGCCCGCAAACTCACGCTTTTCCACAAGCCGCAGCTCAACTTTGCGCTGCGTCGTGGCGAGGAGATGATGTTTGCCCATCCCGACGACAAGCTCGGATTTGTGCGTCGGACGCCGGCCGAGGATGGTTTTGCGCGGGACATGCTGCAGCCGCTGGCGGAGCTCACGGGTTGCCAGTTCCAGCTGCACGTCCACCATGAGAATTACACGTCAAACGCGACCAACACGGCGGCCAAGACGGACGTCGGCGCCTATCTGGCGACGCCCCTTGGCGCCAAATTCGACTCCGCGCGCTTCGAGTTTGCGTTGAAGCTCAATCTTGAATTGCTCGAAAACGACACCGGCTGGCGATTCGACCGTTGGTTCTTCATTCACGGGCATTGGGCGCTCAATGCCTCCGATGACGCGGACTGCCGCATCGTCGACGAGATCGAGATCCTGCATCGCAATGGGTGCCTGGGTGATTTCACCTGCCCCGCCGGCCGCACGCACGTCGATCCGCGGCACGAACGGCCGTTTCTTTGTCGCCCCGTCAACGTGCCCAAGGGGTATGATACGAAAGAGGCCGAGCCCGAGCCGGCGGGCGGTGCCGGACGACAGCGCGGCGACGAAAAATTCCTCGTCTGGGCTTCGAAGATCAAGCACGGAGCGACGTCGATCGATCACAGTTCCAATTTCGTGCGCAAGCGCGGGGACAATCTCGAAGCGGCAGCGGCAAAGCTGATTGACGACAGCTATGTCCACGACCGGACGCTGTATATCAAGACGCATGCGCATTCCATGCATCCGGCCTATTTCGATGGCAAGGCGCCGGCCTGTTTTCCGCATCAGTTTCCGGCCACGCGGGACATGCTGTCGCTGGCCTTCGACGCGGGCGTGGCGGCCGGTGCCGAAGTGCTCTTCGAGACGGTGAGCGAGGTCTACGATCGGTTGCTGCTCAGCCCTGTTCGCAGCGATGTCGATATGCTGGCGGCCTTTGCGACCGGGGCCCCAGTTCAGGCGCCGGGCGCGACCAACAAGCAGGCCGTGCGGAGCGATGCGCCAGGCGCGCCGCCGCCTGCGGGGATGGCGCGTCGCGTGGGCGGGTGGTTCCGCGATCGGCTGTCGAGTTGACGCAATCATGACGGAATAACGGCAGCGGCGTCAGCACGCCGCGCGCACGGATGGGGCACTTGCCTCGCATGCATATTCCGGGCTATCCCGCCGCGCATCGACCGGGTTGCGCCTCGAGTTTCCGAGCGACCCCCTTGGAAGGATCATCCCATGGCCAAAGCAAAATTCGAGCGCAACAAGCCGCATTGCAACATCGGCACGATCGGTCACGTCGACCACGGCAAGACCTC
>JANYHP010000492.1 GCA_025359005.1 Hyphomicrobiaceae bacterium
CGAACGCCATCGTGTACGCGAAAGATGCGGCGACTGTGGGCATTGGCGCGGGGCAGATGAGCCGGGTGAACTCCTCGCGCATCGCGGTGATCAAGGCAGATTTGGCGAAGATCCCGATCGTCGGATCGGTGGTGGCGTCGGACGCGTTCTTTCCGTTCGCAGACGGATTGCTGTCGGCGGCGGAAGCTGGCGCGACCGCAGTGATCCAGCCGGGCGGCTCGATGCGCGACGACGAAGTGATCAAGGCCGCCGACGACAAGGGCCTCGCCATGGTGTTCACCGGCATGCGACATTTCAAACATTGAGTTTGCTGCCATTGCACGATACCTGCCGCCCCTTGTCGTCCCGCTCCCATGCCCTTCCCGCGCGCACTCGGTGCGTTACGAGGAGAGGGGGTGGACCGGTGTTTTCGCAAGGGAGCGGCGATGAGCAACAATGACAAGGTGACGCTCCGAGGTGTGACGGAGGGCGACCGCTTCCGGCTGCGGCGGTGGCTGGCGGAACCGCATGTGGTGCAGTGGTGGGGCTCGCGTGCGGCGGCGGAGGCGGCGATGACCATGGTGCAGCAATCGCCGACCGCGGTGGCACGCATGATCGATCTCGACGGCGAGACGATCGGCTATGCGCATGCGATGGATGTGGCTGATACGGGCCTGCCGCCGGGGGCCTGGCTGGCGGATGTGTTTATCGGGGCCGAGACGCAGCGGGGCAAGGGCCGTGGAGCGCGAGCGTTGGAGTTGCTGCGGGCCGAGGTGTTTGCGAGCACCCTTGCGACAGAGTTGGCGGTGCGGGTGGGGGTCGGCAACGAGCAAGCGGTGAGAGCCATCGAGCGGGTGGGGTTTTCGTGGCGCGCGCTGGTGGCGGACCCATCGCTCGGGACATGCTGGGTGTTGGCCGCGCCGCGCGGGTGACGGTGGTGCATGGGGCTGCCCCCATGTTTTGTCCCCATTTCGCCCCCCATGGCAAGGCGCTGCGATGCTCGATAGGGTAGGGGCAGTCTTCTCATTCACGACGGAGCCTCCATGCCCGATATCGACATCCACGTCCGCGACGGCGTCCAAACGATCCGCTTGACACGCGCCGATAAGAAAAACGCCATGACCGGCGAGATGTATGATGCGGCCCGCGAGGCGTTACTGGCGGCCGAACGCGACGACGCCATCGCGGCGCATGTCTTCCTCGGCGCGCCGGGCGCCTTCTGCGCCGGCAACGACATGAACGATTTTCTCAAGCGTGCCACGGCGAAGCCGGCGCCCGGCCAAACCGTCATCGGCCCCGCGGGTGAATTCATCCGCGTGTTGCCGCATATCTCCAAGCCGATGATCGCGGCCGTCGATGGCCTCGCCATTGGTATCGGCGTGACCCTGCTGCTCCATTGCGACCTCGTCTTCGCCACGCAGAACGCGTCGTTTACCGCGCCATTTCTGAATTTGGGGCTGGTGCAGGAGGCCGGCTCCAGCGTCGTCGGCCCGAACCGCCTGGGTTATAACAACGCGTTCGAGTTGCTGGTGCTCGGTGCCCGCTGGGACGCACAGCGAGGCCGGGAGGCCGGGCTGGTCAACTGGATCGTGACGCCGGCCGAACTGGAAGCGCGCGCGCTCGGCGTCGCCGCCGAACTGGCCCAGAAGCCGCGCCAAGCGCTGCTGCACGCACGCCGACTGCTGCGCGGCGATCCAGCAAAAATCTCTGCCGCCATCGATGCCGAGACCGAGGCCTACCGTACGCTCATCGTTTCACCGGAAGCGCGCGAGGCGTTCGCGTCGTTTGTCGAAAAACGGAAGCCCGACTTTGCCAACGCCCGCGCCGCCGCCAAGGCGAAGGGGTGAGCTGCGGACGCCCTGGTTCCGCCAGCCAAATACTCTGGATCTACACACTCGAGGCAGGTGCGCAGATTTCTGCCGTGCCGCTCATTTTGACACGGGACGATCCCGCTCTCCCTACGCACAGCGGGGAAAGCAAAGCGGAGGTGGGCGCTCTGGTCGTGTCTCAGCTCGAAAACATCCGCTGACCACCAATACCGACCCTCGCGGCGCCGTCGAGATGGGCCAGGTGCTGCCGTGCCCCTAGAAGCGGGTGCGGCGCTGCACAAAATCAGCCTTTGTGCAACCTATGCAATAACCGACCTCGCGCCTATCACGGATGCAGCGCCGACAGGTGGAGACCTCTATGAGTTTTTTGCGAATAGGTTTGGTGGCCGTGGCCATGGAAGACATCATCGTTTTGCAAGGACAGGCTCACGCAGCATCTGCACGCCAACAGTTCCTCGCTCTGGAAGTGCACGCCAAAAAACT
>JANYHP010000515.1 GCA_025359005.1 Hyphomicrobiaceae bacterium
CCAAGGGAGTGTTCGATGTGTTGAACACAAATGCCGCGTTGGCTCGCAGGAGGCCGATGGGTTCACCGTCCAAGCCGGCTCCAGGGGGGTATCCATATGCCGTATTGAGCCTGAACACTCGATCGATCCACCCTTTTAGAATCGCCGGTGGTTGGCTCCACCAGTTCGGATGGAAAACAAGAACAATGTCCGCGTTCGCAAGTTGGCCACAGTGCAATTCCACCAATGGATCTGTTGAATCGATGTTTTGCGCCTCGCCCACGGCGTGAATGGGATCGAACCCCTCGGCATATAGATCGTGGAAATTCACGATGTATCCCAGGTCGCGCAGGGCCTCGTTTGCTGCTCGCGCCATCGCATGACTGAAGCTCGTGGGCGTCGGGTGGGCTACGACAGATAGCGCCTGCATCTTGGTTCTCTCATCCGTAGGTGGTGAAACCGCGTTTCCGCCCTGCCACGGCAAAGCCGCCGGGAACATTGAGCTACAGTTCCACTATAAGCCGTCGCTGTTGCCCCACCGCGCTTTCAATCCCGTTGGCTCAAGCACAGTCGCGAGCAGATCAAAAGCGCGCGGTCTGGATGACTGCCGGCGGCCTGCGGATCTCCCATGAAGGGCTGCGCATTTGCGTTGCGGTGCGACAGGCGCCGCCCTCGCGGCCGTCCGATCGCTTCGCCGTCCGATCACTTCGCCGTCGACGTCTTGATGTCGAGGAATTGGATCAGCGGATTGCGTTCCGATTCCCATTTGAGATCGAAGGCGGAGCGGGCCAGAAACACCCGGTCGCCGTCCTGGTCCAGCGCGATCGACGACCGGCTTTTCTGCACGAACACATCCAGCGCCGCCGGATCGTCAGAGCTGATCCAACGCGCAAGGTCCACCGAGGCGGCCTCGAAGCCGATGGGCAGGCCGTATTCGTTCGCCAGCCGGTCGCCGAGCACGTCGAGCTGCAGCCCCCCGACGACACCGATCAATTGCGTCGAGCCGTCGATCGGCGTGAAGATCTGCACGACGCCCTCTTCCGACATCTCCTTGAGCGCATCCCACAATTTGCGCGACCGGATCGCATCCTCCAAACGGACGTGCCGCAGGATTTCCGGCGCAAAACTCGGAATGCCGACAAAGGTGAGGGTCTCGCCCTCCGTGATCGTGTCGCCGATGCGCAGCACGCCCTTATTGGGAAGCCCCACGATGTCCCCGGCATAAGCCTCTTCGGCGAGCGAGCGATCCTGCGCGAAGAAGAACTGCGGCGCCTGCAAGACAAACTGCTTTCCCGATCGGACCACCTTGACCTTCATGCCGCGCGTCAGTCGCCCCGAGCACACCCGCATGAATGCGATACGGTCGCGATGGCTCGGGTCCATGTTCGCCTGGATCTTGAAAATCAGCCCCGTGAGCTTGGGCTCCGTCGCTTCGACAATGCGGGTATCGGCCTCCCGTTCGCTCGGCGGCGGCGCGTGCTGGATCAGCGCGTCGAGCAGATCGCGAACGCCGAAGTTGCGCAGCGCACTGCCGAAATAAACAGGCGTCAGCGTGCCATGACGGAACTGCGCGAGATCGAAGGAGCCGCAAGCCGCATCGACCAGCGCGATCTCGTCGCGCCACGCCGCTGCGTCGTCAGGCTCCAGGAACTCGGCGACCGCCGGATCGTCCGGACCGGTGAGCTGGATGCCGTCTTCGTGCCGGTCGATCTGCCGAAACGTCTTGGTCTTCAGGTCATAGGTGCCCTTGAAGCCGCGCCCGCGCCCCATCGGCCACACCATCGGCGCGGTATCCAGCGCCAGCGTCTTTTCGATCTCGTCGAGCAGGTCCAGCGGCTCGCGGGTCTCGCGATCCATCTTGTTGATGAACGTGATGATCGGAATGTCGCGCAGCCGGCAGACCTCGAACAGCTTGCGGGTGCGCGCCTCGATGCCCTTGGCGCCATCGATCACCATCACCGCCGAGTCGACGGCGGTGAGCGTACGGTAGGTGTCCTCGCTGAAGTCCTCGTGGCCCGGCGTATCGAGAAGATTGAACACCGCGCCGCCGTACTCGAAATGCATCACCGAGGTGGTGACCGAGATGCCGCGCTGCTGCTCGATCTTCATCCAGTCCGACCGCGCCCGCCGCGCCTCGCCCCGCGCCTTCACGGCACCCGCGA
>JANYHP010000548.1 GCA_025359005.1 Hyphomicrobiaceae bacterium
GCCGGTCGAGCAGGCGCTTGCCTTCCTGGACCTGAGCGCGCGTCTGGGCCGCCTCGGACAGGGCTTTTGTTTCCGACGGCGCCGTGCCGAACGACGTCGTGCGTAGCGTAACCGTCAGTATACCGGCCACGGCCGCTGCCCCCAGGACCGCAGCAGCCGTCGAGACCGCCCAACTGGTGGCGGCACGCTGTTTGACACGACTATAGGGGCCTCGGGGCATCGCATTGTTCCATGGGTCTATGCCGCGCCCACGTCCAGAGCCTGGACTGGAAATGCAGCGGAAAAACGCCTCCTCTTACCCTATCGGCCCCTACGCCCCGCCGCTGTGCCGCAGGGAACAGCGGCGCGGAAACGGCTTCCTGCGGCTACTTCTTTGTCTTTGCCAACCAGGCGCGCATCCAGGCGATTTCTTCTTCCTGCGCCTTGATCACGCCTTCGGCCAGCTTGCGGACCTCCGGGTCACGGCCATGCTGGAGCACGACGCGTGCCATATCCACGGCGCCCTGGTGATGGGGGATCATGCCGGCGACGAAATCGGCATCCGCGTTGCCGGTGTAGGTGATTGCCATATCCGTGTGCATGCGGGCGTTGGCGGCTTCGAAGGCGGCGGTCGAGGGGGCGGCGGTGGCGCTGGGGGCGGGCGCGCCATGGCCTGCGTGGCTGTTGGCCGGCGGGGTCTGGGCGAGGACCGAACTGGCAATCGCTGCGCCTGCAGCCAGGCCCAAGATGATCGTGCGCATAGTGGCATTCCTCGATTGTGCGGTGGTGCGTGACAGATGATGGAGAACACCCGGCCTATACCATGCAGGGGTATCGGGTTCCATGCGACACCGCACAGCATGGGTGCCGCCCTGCCCCAGCCTCAATCGACGCGGCGCAAGTGAAAGGTGCCGCTGCCGCCGTCGCACCCGCAGCTGTCTGGGTTGAAGCAGCCGATGCTCCAGTCGCCGGTCATGGCATGGCCCTGAGCCCCCAGCACCCCGCAACCTCTGATGGCCGCACGGCTGAGGTCCGCGGCCAGGAACCAGAGCTGGAAGTCGAGGCTCTCAGCGCCGACCGTTCCCGAAATGCTGAGCCCATCCTGGCCGGCCAACTCGGATGCGGGCCAGTTGATGCACCGCCCCTGGCCCTCGAGCAGCGGTCCGTGGAAGGCGATGCGCGCCTTGATGCGGATGACGCTGCCCTTGGGTGAGCCCGCAATCCCGGTGAACTCCCCTTCCCAGTGGTGGTCGGGTGCCAAGTCAGGCACGCGATCGATAAGTCGGTCGAGGGCTGGCGGCCGACGGGTGCGCGGATTCCTCTGGTCGATCATGGCGGCGGTCCTCGGCGCGTTCCAGTTCGATGGCGGCACTTTGGCATCGGAAGTCAGACTTTTTGCGGCATCGCCAGCGCCGCTCCGCATCAAAGTGGGGCGGGACCGGCCTCGCCTCAAGGGCAGCGTTGGGCTAAGAAGCGGCAATAACCAGCAACCCGCCACGCGGCGACCCGCGCGCCCATCGAGAATGAAATGACCACAGTCGTCAACGATCGTCGCCGCGGCTTCTATCTCGACAGCGTCGCACTCATGCGGCTGTCGCGCACGGTGGCGGGTATGGCCGGTGTCGTCGAATGCGGCATGATGATGGGCACGCCCGCCAACAAGCGCATCATGGCAGATGCTGGCGTGCTCGATGCCGTTGGCGAGGCTGCGGGTCCGGGCGATCTGGTCATTGCTATCGCCGGCCACGACGCCGCCGCCGCCGATGCGGCGCTGGCCGCCGCATGCGCCTTGCTGGACGCGCCGAAATCGGCGACCGGAGACACCCGTGCCTTCGCCCCGCGCACGCTCCGGGCCGCGCTGGCTGCCGACCCAGCCGCCAATCTTGCGCTGATCTCTGTGCCGGGTGCTTTTGCGGCCGCCGAGGCACGCAAGGCGCTGAACCGCGGGCTCAACGTGCTGATGTTTTCCGACAACGTGCCGCTCGCCGAAGAAGTGGCGCTGAAGCAACTCGCGCGCGTCAAGGGCCTGCTGATGATGGGGCCGGACTGCGGCACCGCCATCATCGGCGGCACACCACTTGGGTTTGCCAATGTCGTGCCGCGCGGCGATATCGGCATCGTCGGCGCGTCGGGCACCGGCATCCAGGAGGTCTCGTGCCTGATCGCCAACAACGGCGGCGGCATCTCGCACGCCATCGGCGTCGGTGGGCGCGATCTGAAGGCTGAGGTCGGCGGCATCACCATGCTGATGGCCATCGATCTGCTCGACGCCGATCCGGCAACCAAGACGATCGTGATCATCTCGAAGCCGCCGGCGGAAAGCGTGGCGAAAGCGGTGCTGGATCGCGTTGCGAAATCCAAGAAGCGGTTCGCCATCTGCTTTCTCGGCGGCACCAGCATGCAGGTGCCCAAAAATGCGAAGCTGGCGCCGACGCTCGAAGCTGCCGCTGACCTCGCGCTGGGCCGCGACCGGATGGGCGACGCACTCCCGGACGTGCTGCTGATGCCGGGAAAACTCATTCGCGGCCTCTATGCCGGCGGCACGCTGGCCGCGGAGGCGCAAGTCGTGTTGGTGGCAGCTGGGCTCGGGTGCGCTTCCAATGCGCCAATTCCGGGCGCTGCGAAACTGACAGCCGGTGCCGTCGGGCACGCGCTGATCGATCTCGGCGACGACGACTACACGCAGGGTCGGCCACATCCGATGATCGACCCTTCAGTGCGTGACGAGCCATTGCGGGCCGCGCTGGCCGACACGGCGGTCGGCGTCGTGCTGATCGACGTGGTGCTTGGGCGCGGCGCGCATGCCGATCCGGCGTCGTTTGTCGCAGCTGTGCTGGGCGCGAGCGCGAAGTCGCGGCCGTTGATCGTTGCGACGGTGACTGGGACCAGCGACGATCCGCAGGATCGGACTGGTCAGCGCGCGATCCTCGAAAATGCGGGAGTCGTTCTCGCGCAATCGAATGCGGAGGCCGCGCGCCTCGCTCTCCGCATTGTCAGTGACACTGTGATTCAATCAATAGGCTGAGGGTTCGTGAGCTATGCTCCGGACTGGGTACAGGGCGGGAGCCCTGTTCGCGAAGCGAGCCGAGAAACGACGGACAGCCCCGATGCCGCGCAAAGCCATTGCGACACCAAAGCCGATGAAGGTGCCCAAGCGCCTCGTCATCGCCATCGGCGGCAATGCAACGCATCCAGAGAACATCGCCGGCACCTCGGCTGAGCAAAAAGAAATCGCGCGGCAGACGGCAGACGCGTTGCTGCCGTTGGCGCAGCTTGGAACCGAGCTGATCATCACCCACGGCAACGGCCCGGTGGTGGGAAAAATCCTGATGCGGCAGGCGCTCACCGCCGATCGCATCCCGCCCATGTCGCTCGATATCTGCGTTGCCCACAGTCAGGGCGGCATTGCCTACCTGTTGATGCAGGCGCTGGAGAACGCCCTGCGCGAGGCCGATAGCGACCGCCACGTCGCTTGCCTGTTGACGCAGGTGGAAGTCGATCCCGCCGACCGCGCGTTCCAGTACCCGACCAAGTTCATCGGGCCGTTCTTCTCGGACGCGGAAGCGCGCGTTGTCGGCGCCGAACTCGGCTGGACCATGAAGCAGGATGGCGCGCGCGGCTGGCGGCACGTCGTCCCCTCACCGAACCCGCGCCATATCTGCGACATTTCCCTGATAGAGGTATTATCCAAGCGCGGCACCATCGTCATCGCCGGGGGTGGCGGCGGCATACCCGTGGTGCGCGGCGCCAAAGGCGTGCGGCACGGTATCGAGGCGGTGATCGACAAGGACCTG
>JANYHP010000574.1 GCA_025359005.1 Hyphomicrobiaceae bacterium
CATCTTGGTGCCGGTGTCGGCCTGCTGCTTGTGATTGGTGAGGGCGACCGAGTAGAACTCGCCGACCGAGTTATCGCCGATCAGGATGCAACTCGGATACTTCCAAGTGATCGCTGACCCGGTCTCGACTTGCGTCCACGAGATTTTGCTGTTGCGGCCCCGACAAGCGCCGCGCTTGGTGACGAAGTTGTAGATACCGCCTTTGCCTTCCTTGTCGCCGGGATACCAGTTCTGCACGGTGGAATACTTGATCTCGGCGTCGTCGAGGGCGACGAGTTCGACGACGGCGGCGTGCAACTGGTTCTCGTCGCGCGTCGGCGCGGTGCAGCCTTCGAGATAGCTGACGTAGGAGCCCTTCTCGGCGATGATGAGCGTGCGCTCGAACTGGCCGGACTTCTTCTCGTTGATGCGGAAATAGGTCGACAGCTCCATCGGGCAGCGCACGCCCTCGGGGATGTAGACGAACGAGCCATCGGAAAAGACCGCCGAATTGAGCGCCGCGTAGTAGTTATCCGCCTGTGGCACGACGGTGCCCAGATACTTGCGGACAAGCTCGGGATGCTCTTTCAGGGCTTCCGAGATGGAGCAGAAGATGACGCCGGCCTTGGCCAGTTCCTTTTTGAAGGTGGTGACGACCGAGACGCTGTCGAACACCGCATCGACAGCAACCCTGCCGGCCATCTGGCTGTAGCCGTCGGCATCTTCGAGCTGGCTCGGCTCGCCCTGCTTGCGCACGCCGGCGAGGATTTCCTGCTCTTTGAGGGGGATGCCGAGCTTGGCGTAGGTGGCGAGCAATTCCGGATCGACCTCGTCGATGGACTTCGGTCCCGCCGTGCCCTTGGGGGCTGCGTAGTAATAGAGGTCCTGGAAATCGATCTTTGGGTAGGAGACCATTGCCCACGTCGGCTCCGTCATGGTCAGCCAGCGGCGGTAGGCTTCCAGCCGCCACTCCAGCATCCAGGCCGGCTCGCCCTTTTTCTCGGAGATGAAGCGGACGATATCCTCGCTCAGGCCCTTGGGCGCGAGGTCGCTCTCGATGTCGGTTTCGAAGCCGTACTTGTACTGGTCGACATCGAGACCTTTGACCTGATCGATCGTCTGTTGGACGGCTGCCATGCTGTAATCCTTCGCGTCGCCGGCGTCGGCGCCGCAGTGAATGGGTCTAGGCCGCGCGTGCTAGCGCCGACGTGAGATGTTTCCACGCGGCGAGGAACGCCGCGATATCGTCGTGCGTGGTTGCGTGACCGATGCTGACCCGGATCGCCGCGCGGGCAATTTCGGGCGCAAGCCCCATGGCCGCAAGGGTGGTGCTGTGGCCGACTTTGCCGGAGGAACAGGCAGCCCCGGCACTGACCGAGACACCCGACAGGTCCAGGCGAATGACGGCGGTTTCGGCGGCCAATCCCGGCAGCGCGATGCATGAGGTATTGACGAGGCGCAGAGCATCCCGCCCGACGATGATCGCTTCGGGAGTGGCGTCGACCACACCGCGTTCGAGCGCGTCGCGCAGCGTGCGGAGGTGATCGATCCCGGCCAACGCGTCGTGCGCTAAGGCCGCGGCTGCGCCAAAGCCGGCGATGGCGGCGACGTTCTCGGTGCCCGCGCGACGCCCGCGCTCCTGGCCGCCGCCCGCGATCAGTGACGGCAAGGGTGCGCCATCGACGATGACCAGGGCGCCGACGCCTTTCGGCCCGCCAAGCTTGTGGGCGGAGACTGTCAGGTAGTCGACGCCGAGTGCTGCAACGTCGACGGCCACGCGCCCCGGCGCCTGCACCGCGTCGCAATGGACGCGCATGCCGTGCGCATGGGCAACGGCCGCAACATCGGAGACCAAGTGCACGACGCCGGTTTCGTTGTTGGCGTACTGGAGGCAGACGAGCGCTTTACCGAACGCGCTGTCGCGCATGCCGAACGCGCCGCCGCCCGCGGCATCGAGCGCGCCGGTCAATTGGTCTGCAGTGACCGTGCCGTGCTGGGTCGCTGTAATTTTGACAACACGCGCGCCGCTGCGCTTTGCCGCTTCGCGCACGCTGTCATGTTCGAGGTCGGAGAGAAAAATCGTATCCCAGCCGCCGGCCAGCACGGTTGCATTGGCTTCCGTCGCGCCGCTGGTGAACACGATGTCTGCGGCCCGCGCGCCGACGAGGGCTGCAACGGCCGTGCGCGCCTTCTCGACCACGGCCCGCGCGGCGCGCCCGTCGGCATGGACCGACGACGGATTGCCCACCAGATCGAGCGCCGCCAGCATCGCCGCACGGGCTTGGATCCGCAGCGGCGCGGTCGCGTTGTAGTCGAGATATGTGCGGGCGGCCGTCATCGGGAAAGAACTTCGGGCACTGAACTTGAGGGATGTCACGGGGGGTGGATGAGAGGCGCTTGTCGCCGGCTCAGGTGCGCGTCACGAGGCCGCCGGTGAAGACGACACTGGGCGGCGGCACGGCACGGATGGGCGGCGCCAGTTCACCGTCGATGACCTGCTGCACCGTGATGGCCGACAGGAACTGGTCGATATGGGCGCCAAGCGCATCCCACAGACCATGGGTGAGGCAGCGTTTGCCAGCCAGGCACGGCTCGCCGGCATCGACGCCACAGCGGGTCATGCTTGTTGTTTCGGCGACCGCGCTCATGACTTCGGCCACAGTAATATCGTGGGCCGGCCGTGCCAGCCGATAGCCACCCGAGCGACCACGCACACTGTCGACGAGACCGGCGCGGCGCAGCATGGCAAACAGCTGTTCAAGATAGGCCAGCGAGATCATCTGCCGCTCAGCGATGGCCGACAGCGGCACGGACGGCATATCGATGGCGTTGACGGCCAGGTCGGCCATGGCCATCACCGCGTAGCGGCCTCGCGTGTTCAACTCCACGACAGTCAACTCCGACGGGCGCGGACGGGCGCACCAATCGGCACGCACCCGCTGCGCAAAAACTTGCGTTCTGCTCCCCCGGTCATGCTATGAGGGCTCAACTCGGAGGCAGGGCGGCAACCGGCGCGGGGGACACCAGTCTCCAAAAAATCTCGATATCCAAACGGCCGTGCTTTTGAGATGCCGGTTGGACGGAAAGTTAAGAACCGTTCCAAGCTGTCTGCGTTATGAGAATTCCGAGCGGCGAAGTCAAGTATCTTGTCACCCCGCTCCCAACCCCGCGCCTGCGATCCGGCGGCCGCGTGCGAACGACACTCTGGAAGGCCAGTCCTCATGCCCGAACTGATGATCAACGGTCCCGTCGGCCGCCTCGAAGCGCGCTATCACCACGAGGGCCGTCCGCACGCCCCCATCGCCTTGGTGCTGCACCCCCATCCGCAGCTTGGCGGCACGATGAACAACCAGATCGTGTATGCGATGTACTATGCGTTCGTGGATCGCGGCTTCTCGACCCTGCGCTTCAACTTCCGCGGCGTCGGCCGCAGCCAGGGCTATTTCGACAACGGTCCGGGGGAGCTGTCGGACGCTGCATCCGCACTCGACTGGCTGCAGTTGCAGAACCAGGACACCAGCTGCTGCTGGATCGTGGGCGTGTCGTTCGGCACCTGGATCGCCATGCAGTTGCTGATGCGGCGGCCGGAAGTCGACAGCTTCGTGTGTATCGCGCCGCCCGCCAACCTCTATGATTTCTCGTTCCTGGCGCCGTGCCCGTCGTCGGGCCTGCTTATCAACGGCGACAAGGACAAGGTGGTGCCGACCGCGTCGGTGGCCGACATGAGCGTGAAGACGAAGGTGCAGCGGGGCATCAAGCTGCAGCACGAGATCGTGGCCGGCGCCAACCACTTCTTCGAAGGCAAGATCGAGGAATTGGTGAAAGTCTGCGGCGCCTATATCGACACGCGCACCGCCGAGATCTTGAAGGCGAAGCGGGAAGCCAAGGACTGAGCAAGGATTGAGGCGCGGTTCCGGGGGGAGAACAAGCCAAAGGGCGCTGCCCCTTGACCCCGCAAAAGGGCATAGCCCTTTTGAAACCCGCCCGGGGTGGACGCGGCGACTTCGGAGCAGGCGGGCTTTAGGTCGGACGGCGCGGGCGATTGGGGTTGGGTGCCGGGGGGCGCTGTTTGCCGTCCGCTGCTGGATTTTGGCCTGCGCCTGACGCGGGCTTGCCACGGGGCGCTGGCTTGGGTTTGAAGCCGGTGGAGGGGGGCCGTCCTGCGCCGGTGACGGGCTTGCTGCGCGGGGCTGGCTTCTTGTCTTCGGGGATTTCGTCGAGGCCGAACTTTTTGGTGAGGTCGGGGCCGAGCTGGTCGGCGAGGACGCGGCGCTTGACGCTTTCAGCTTTACCTTCTTCCAGATCCATCAACTGAAACGGCCCGAACGAGATGCGGATCAGCCGCGTCACGTCGAGCGCCAGACTGCCGAGGATGTTTTTGACCTCGCGGTTCTTGCCCTCGCGGAAGCCGATGGTCAGCCAGCAGTTGCCGCGCTGCACGCTGTCGAGCGAGGCCTCGATGGGGCCATAGCGGACCCCGTCGATTTCGATGCCGTCCTTGAGGGCATCGAGCTGCGCCTGCGTGACCACACCGTGCGCGCGGACGCGATACTTGCGCAACCAGCCTGTCGCTGGCAGCTCGATATGCCGCGCCAGCTCGCCGTCGTTGGTCAGCAGCAGCAAGCCTTCGGTGTTGAAGTCGAGCCGGCCGATGGAGACCACGCGCGGCAACTCGGGCGGCAGATGATCAAACACCGTCGGCCGGCCTTCCGGGTCGGCGTGCGTTGTGACGTAGCCGCGCGGCTTGTGGAAGCGCCACAGGCGGGTGGGCTCGGCGTCGGGCATGGGCGCGTCATCAACGAGGATCATGTCGCGCGGCCCCACATCGAGGGCGGGCGAGGTGATTTTCTGGCCGTTGACGGTGACGCGGCCGTCGGCGATCCAGCGCTCGGCGTCGCGGCGCGAGCACAGGCCCGCGCGGGCCATGGCCTTGGCGATGCGCATGGTGTCGACGGGCCGGCCGGAGCCGGGGACGGGCGCCTTGCGGACAGGCGGCGACGGGAGGGCTGCGGCGTCATCGCGCTCGGGACGGGCGGCGCGTTCGCCTTCGCGCTTGCGCTTTTTCCACGCCGGTTCGGGGCTGACGGGGCCGCCGACGGAGCCGCGCGCTTCGGGGAAATTGGCGTCGAGACGGCTCGGCCGCTGGTAGCCGCCGGGGGCCGCCGGCTTGCCGCGCCGTTGACCAAAACTGGGTTTGCGCATGGTATCGACCGATCGGAATTGCAGGAAACGCCTTATGGCACTGCCGCCGGGGCAAAGCTACACACAGAGCCCCAACGTTCTTACCCGTATGGATCGGAGCCATATGCCGAATAGCCCGATGGATGCGGCACTCGACGAAGCCCGCGCGGCGGCGGCGCGTGGGGAAGTGCCGGTGGGTGCGGTGATCGTTAACGGAGCTGGCACCATCATCGCGCGTGCTGGCAACCGGACGCGCGCGTGGAATGACCCGACCGCGCACGCCGAAATCGTAGCGATCCGGGCGGCGTGTGCGACGCTTGCCAGCGAACGTCTGCCCGAGTGCGATCTCTACGTGACGCTGGAGCCGTGTCCGATGTGCGCCGCAGCCATCTCGTTCAGCCGCATCCGGCGGCTCTATTTCGGCGCGCTGGACGCGAAGGGAGGTGCGGTGGAGAGCGGCCCGCGGCTGTTCAATCAGCCCGTGTGCCACCACGCGCCGGAGGTGTACGGCGGCCTCGCGGCATCCGACTCGGCGTCTTTGCTGCGCGCGTTTTTTGGCGAGCGTCGCGGGGCGTAGCCGGCGTCTTGGTCGCTTTCGCGCGGGGCTTCGCTGCAATCCTCTTCGGCGCGGGTGCGTTTTGCGGCGTCGCCAGCAGCACGGGTGCCGGCGTCATCGGCCACAGGCCGTGCGCCTGGAACAGTTGGCCCAGCGCGTCGCGATCGCGCACCACCGTGCGATAGATCCAGCGGTAGCCGAAGTTGGTCTCAGCGAGGGCCGCCGCACGCTCCCAGCCGATGAACTCCGCCACCGCCTGCAATTCGAGCCAGCAGACGACGATGTGCACGTACGTCTGTTCGTAGTTGCGCGCGCCATCGGGCAGGCGCGTCGGCGCCTTGGGATAGCGGCGCACAAGTTCGTCGAAGAACGGCGCCACCGGATCGTGATCGAGGCCGCCGAAGCGCCAGAGATACCAATGCATCTGCTCGTGAAGATAAGTGGCGAGCAGGTGATCCTCGCTGTCGGCGAAGCGCGTGCCCAACGTCAGAATGGGATGGCTGTAGGTGGTGCTGGCCGGAATGATGCGCACATGGCGTGTGTATTCGTAGGCGGCGAGACCGGCGTGCCGATCGCGCAATGACACCAGCCAGCCACGCACGCGCTCGGCGGCGCGTTGCGCTTCATCCAGATCGACGTCGATGCGAAAGCCATCACCGGCAGCGGCGGCGGTTTTCTTCGAACGACTGAGTGCGATGGCACGGCGCGGGCGCGCATTTTTGACGGCGCGCTTTGCTGATCGTTTTGCCCCCCGCTTTGCCATGCTCCCGCCCCCTGGTGTAAGGGCGGTGTTTAGTGGAGATCGCCCGCGAGGGAAGCGCTTATGCAGTCACGGTGTGGATAACTTTTTTTATGACTTTGAAATCAACGTCGCGGGCGTGCTCGACAGCACACGGTCGAGCTGCCGCTTGAGGATATCCTTCACCGGGAGGGCCGCAACCAGAACCTCGCGCCAGCGGTGGAAGTCGATCACGCTGAAGTCGTCGACGGGGCATTCGATCAGGATATCGGGCTGCGCGCGGCGCAATTTTTCGCGCACGACCGAGCGTTGGAGAATCTGCGACGATGCCGCCATCACGTCGATGGCAGAAGGCTGCGCACGGGGCATGTCACGCACCACGACCGCGGTGGACGTTTCCGGTGCGCCGCCCGAAACATCGATGGCGACGGTGATCTCGGGACTGCCGGCGAACACATCGAAGGGCAACGGATTGACGAAGCCGCCGTCGACGTAGGCGCGGCCCTCGATCATCACGGG
>JANYHP010000595.1 GCA_025359005.1 Hyphomicrobiaceae bacterium
GCGCGGGGCCGCTGGCCGAGTTCGCGCCCGGCGCAACCGGTGCCGTGGAGTTTTCGACGCCGAGCGGCAATATCGGCTGCACGTTCATCAAGGCCGGCGGCACCGCGGTCTACAAGCCGCGCGACGGCGGACCGGAGTTGAGCTGCGACCGCGTCGCGCCTAAGTACACACGGGTGCAGATCGGACGAACCGGGGCGGCGACGGTGATCACCAACGTCGGCGATCCCAGCTGCTGCAGCGCCGGCAACGTGCTCCGCCATGGGGAAAACTGGCACGCGGGGCCGTTCACCTGTAGGTCCGAAACAAGCGGCCTGACCTGTCGGCGCAGCGACGGCCGGGGTTTCACCGTCGGCCGGCGCGGTATAGCCGTCAAATAGCGAGCACTGAGGGTCTGTCGCGTCGCCCCGCAAGCAGCTAGAAGGCTCCGATAACAAGCGGGGACACTTGAACGATGGGGTGGACGGGTTCTTGGCGGCAGCGGCTCGGCGTCGCGGCGTTGGCGCTGTTGCCGGCGACGCCCGTTCCTGCTCAGACGGCGCCCGCGCCGCCGGCCGGCGTTGCGTGCAGCCGCGCCGAATTCGAGGCCGTCGTCAGCGAGGCGGCAGAGAAATTGCGCGGCCTGACGCAGCAGAAGTCGCCTCAGTTTCAGGGCAAGCTTCGCAGCCTCAAGGACAAGCGCGGCTGGAGCCACGATCAGTTCATGACCGAGGGTGCGCGGTTCGTCGCCGACGACAAGATCGCCGGTTACGAAGAGAAGTCGGGCCAACTGCTCGCGCGCCTCAACGGCGCCGGCGGCGACGTTGTGGCGGCAGGCACCGACTGCGCGCGGCTTGCCGAGCTTCAGGCGACCATGGCAAGCCTCGTCGATCTTCAATCCGAAAAGTGGACCTACATGTTCGGTCTCGTCGACGCCGAGCTTGCCAAGTAGCGTGTGGTGCGTTCGGGGATGACCGGTCGGCCCCATCGGCTGCAATGGCATAAGGGCGATGCATGAAAAAGCGCGTAGTTTCCATCGGCGAGTGCATGGTCGAACTGGCGCGCGGGCCGGACGGCCGGTTCGCACTCGGCTTCGGCGGCGACACCTACAACACCGCCGTCTATCTGGCCCGCCTCGGCGTGCCCACAGCCTATGCAACCCGCCTTGGCGACGATCCCTATAGTGCCGCGATCATAGCCGCAGCCGGGGCCGAAGGCGTGGCGACCGACCTCATCGAGTGCGCGGTGGGCCGAAACGCCGGCCTCTATGTGATCGAAACCACGGCCGCCGGCGAGCGCTCGTTCCACTACTGGCGCGACCGGGCGCCGGCCCGCGAACTCTTCCACGGCCCCCAGGCGCTCACCGTCGCCGCCGCCATGAACGACGCGGCGCTGGTCTACCTCTCCGGCATCACGCTGTCGCTCTACGACGACGCTGGCCTCGATGCCCTGGCGGCGGCGTTGACCGCGGCCCGCACGTGCGGCGCCCGCGTGGCCATCGATGGCAATTTCCGTCCCCGCGGCTGGGGCGGCGATCTCGCCCGCGCCCGCGCGACGTTCGAGCGGTTCTTTCGCTTGGCCGATCTGGCGCTACCGACCTTCGAAGACGAGCAGATGCTGTGGGGCGACGCCGCGCCCGAGGCAACACTGGCGCGCCTCCACGGCTGGGGTATCGGCGAGCTCGCCCTGAAACGCGGCGCGGACGGCGCACGCGTCGTTGGTGCCGATGGCTCGGCAATCGATGTCCCATGCCCGCGCGCCGTCGTCGCCATCGACACCACCGCAGCCGGCGACAGCTTCAACGCTGCCTATCTGGCCGCCCGCCTCGCTGACGCGCCGCCTGTCGACGCCGCCCGCGCCGGCCACGCCCTGGCCGGCTGCGTCATCCAGCATCGCGGCGCCATCATCCCGGCAAACGCCATGCCCTCAGCCCTCATCCGCCGCGCCTGAGTGCCGCCTCCCGCGTTGTTGACGGACGCCGGACCATATCGTTATATGACATAAGCATTCCTGCCCGACCCGTGCGAGACCGCCATGACCACCGGAACCATCGATAGCGCCGTCCTCGTCGGCCTTGCCACGCCGGGGCTCGTGAGCGTCGCGGCGGTGGGCGCGACGCTGGTCGTCAGCCTGACGCGGCCGGCCAAGCGCAATGCGCTCAACGATGCGTCCGTGCTGGCGTTGGAGCGTGTGTTCACAGCCATTCCCGACAGCGTCCGCGCGGTGGTGCTGTGCGGCGAGGGCGGCCACTTCTGCGCCGGGCTCGACCTCTCCGAGTTGACCGAGCGCGACGTGCCGCAGGGCATTCGCCATTCGATGATGTGGCACCGCATCTTCGAGCGCATCCAGTTTGGCCCCGTGCCGGTCATCGCCGTGCTGCACGGCGCGGTCATCGGCGGCGGCCTGGAACTGGCGCTGTCGGCTCACATCCGCGTCGCCGACGACACGGCGTATTACGCCCTGCCGGAAGGCCAGCGTGGTATCTTTACCGGCGGCGGCGCCTCGGTGCGCCTGCCGCGCATCATCGGCGTCGACCGTATGATCGACATGATGCTCACCGGGCGCAGCTATTCAGCCGCCGAGGGTATGGCGCTGGGCCTCTCGCAATACCTGACGCCGGCCGGGACTGGCATGGAGAAGGCTCTCGCGCTGGCGGAGAAGATCGCGTCCAACGCGGCGATCACCAATTTCGCGCTGATCCAGGTGCTGCCGCGCATCGCCGAGCAGGATCGCGCCGGCGGCTACCTGACGGAAGCGCTGATGGCCGGCATCGCCCAGGGCGAGCCCGACGCGAAAGCCCGCGTGCGCGCCTTCCTCGACGGCCGCGCCGGAAAAGTGACACACTCGTCGTCGTGAGATGACGCGCATTTCCTAGAGCATTTTCCACCAAAGTGGACACCGGTTTGGTGCAGAAAATGCGATAAACAAAGGGCTAGAGTGCTTTCCTCGATCCAAACCAAGTGGAAAGCGCTCTAGTGTAGCGCATCTGACATTTGGTCCCCGCCCGCGGCTTGGCTCGCAACCAAACGTCAGATGCAAAAGCTACACTAGAAACATGAGCTTGCTAGTGTTCTTTATGGCGCCGACATTTGCTCTCGAGCCAGCCGCAACGGGTCGCAAATGTCGGCGCCGGAACACGAGCGAGACCTGCCTGCCAAAATCAGAGAGCGCATCAACGCGCCGCTGTCGGATGGAACGCCTTGGAGAATGACGCCATGACCACACCGTCAGCGACGCAAATGGCCCCGCGCCGCAAAGTTCATCTCGGCTCGTCCGCGATGGTCGTGGAGAAACGCGCCGACGGCACCATGATCGCGCGCCATCCCGAGCCGCTCGGCCCCTATCCGTCAAAGACGTCGGAGCGGCTTGATCATTGGGCGGCCGTCGCACCCGATCGCATCTTTCTCGCCCAGCGGGACGGCACCGGCCCCTGGCGCACGATCACCTACGCGCAGGCCCGCGCGTCCGTGCGCGGCATCGGCGCTGCCCTGCTGACGCGCAACCTGTCGATGAAGCGGCCCGTCGTCTGTCTCACCGGCAACGATCTCGGCCAGGCCCTGCTGGCGCTGGCGACGCAATACGTCGGCATTCCGTTCGCGCCGATTTCACCGGCCTATTCGACGATGAGCCAGGACTTCGGCAAGCTGCGGCATATCTTTGGCCTGCTCGAGCCGGGCATGGTCTACGCCACGGCAGGTACGCCCGTCGCCCGCGCGCTCGACGCGGTGATGCCGCCCGATGGCGAACTCGTCGTCGCCGCCCGCACCGACATCGCGCGCCCGCAGACCCTGCTGGGCGACCTGATCGCCACGCCGGTCAGCGACGCGGTCGACCGTGCCAACGCCCGTGTCGGTCCCGACACGATCGCCAAGATCCTGTTCACGTCCGGCTCCACCGGCGTGCCGAAGGGCGTCATCAACACACAGCGCATGATGTGCGCCAATCAGGTGATGTTCGCAGCCGTCACGCCCTTTCTGACCGAGCAGCCGCCCGTGCTGGTCGACTGGCTGCCGTGGAGCCACACCTTCGGCGGCAATCACAATTTCAATCTCGCGCTCTTCGGCGGCGGCTCGCTGTATATCGACGAGGGCCGGCCCATGCCTGGGGCCATCGAGATGACCGTGCGCAATCTGGCTGAAATCGCGCCGACGGCGTACTTCAACGTGCCGCGCGGCTACGAGGCGCTCTTGCCCTATCTGCAGCGCGATGCGGCGTTGGCCAAGAACTTCTTCAGCCGCTTGCAAGCCATCCAATATGCCGGCGCCTCGCTGTCGCAGCCCGTGTGGGATGGCCTCGAGGATGTCGCGGTGCGCACCACCGGCGAGCGCATCTTCATGATGAGCGGGCTCGGCTCCACCGAGACCGCGCCGGGCGCTGTGTCGGTCACCAAGCCCATCGATCGCGCCGGCACGGTAGGCGTGCCGATGCCGGGCGTCACTATCAAGCTGGTGCCCAACGGCGGCAAGCTGGAAGCGCGCATCAAAGGCGCCAACATCACACCCGGTTACTGGAAAAATCCCGAGCAGACCGCGGCGGCCTTCGACGAGGAAGGCTTCTACAAGCTCGGCGACGCGCTGAAGTTCGCCAACGAAGCGGACTACTCCGACGGCTTCCGCTTCGACGGCCGCGTCGCCGAGGACTTCAAGCTGTCGAGCGGTACGTGGGTCTCGGTCGGCCCGCTGCGCGCCGATCTCATCCATCATTATGCGCCGCTCATCCGCGACGCGGTGATCGCCGGCCACGACCGCACGACGATGACCGCCATGCTCATTCCCGAACTCGAACCGGCGCGCGCGCTGGCGGGGTTGGCTGCGACTGCGACCCCAGCCGAGGTCTTTGCGCACGGAGCCGTGCTCGCGCGCTTCGCCGAACTGATGGCGTCGCATGCCACCGCATCCACCGGCAGTTCCACACTCGTCCAGCGCGTTGTGTTGCTCTATGAGCCGCTGTCCATCGACGTGGGCGAGGTGACTGACAAGGGCTCCGTCAACCAGCGCACCGTGCTCGCCCATCGCGCGGCCCTCGTCGAAGAGCTTTACGCCGCGACGCCGGGCATGCGGGTGATCGTCCCCGCGCCGAAGGGGAGCAGGCCCTGACGCCGCCCCCGTCCGATGCGATCCAACCGTTGCGAGAGTGGGCGCGGATTGCCGTCCAGATCGGCTGCGCGGCCGGGCTTATGTCAGTGCTGTTCGATGGTTTTGCGTTCATTTCTGACAGCCGCGGACTTGCGTGGGCGCTGCTCGGTTTGCTCGGCTCGACATTAGTCGTTGCCGCGCTGGACTGTTCATGGGGGAACGGGCGAGCGGCTGCATATCGGTCTCGTGCGTGCTGCGCTGCAGGCGATTTGGCTGGTTCCGTTCCTCTGGGTGCGGGTCACGACGGGGCGCACCGATGCACTTTTGAGCCTTGTTCGCACCCACAGGAGTATGCTTGCGTCGAGCGTGCTCGCCGGGCTCTCTGCCGCGGCACTTTTTTTCCTGTCCTCATAGCGAAATCGAAGCATGACCACGTTCACGCACCGCCGCACTGTTCGCATTGAGTGGGGCGACTGCGATCCGGCGCAGATCGTTTTTTATCCGCGCTATTTCGCCATGTTCGACGGCGCGACGCAGGAGTTGTTCCGCGCAGCACTCGGCAAGCCGAAGATCGCCTGGGTGCGCGACTTCGGGATCATCGGCATTCCCATGGTCGATACGCGCGCCAAGTTCATCGTGCCCTCGCGCTACGGCGACGACATCGACATCGAAAGCCGCGTGTCCCGCTTTGGCGGCGCGAGCTTCGACGTGGAGCACAAGGTCTGGCGCGGCACGACCCTGGCCATCGAAGGCTTCGAAACGCGCGTGTGGGCGGGGCCAGACGACGCCAACCCCGGCGCCATCATGGGGGTGAAGATCCCCGACGTCGTCAAGCGCGCTTTTGGCGCCTGATCAAGGCGCCAGCGACTGCGGCGGCGGCGCCGGCTCGGTCTCGTCGCGGTCGCGGCCGGCAACCAGCGTTGCCGCACCATCCCGGCCATAAAGGTCGGGGCGGAACTGCACGGAACCGCCGGGTTCGGCCCACGCGGTGATGTAGGTGAAATACACCGGCACCTGCTGCGTCAGCGTCAGGTCGAGCGCCTGGCCCGCCTCGATGATGGGTTCGATGCGACCGGGCTGCTCCCAGCCGAGTTCGCGCTTGGCGATCCATTCGCCGAGCTTGAACACATCCTGCACGCGCACGCAGCCGGCGCTGAACGCGCGCGAACGCTGCTGGAACAGCTGCTTCATGGGGGTGTCGTGCATGTAGACGCCCTCGGAGTTGGGCATGTCGATGCGCATCAGCCCGAGCGCGTTCTGCGGCCCCGGATCTTGGCGGAACTTGATCTGCGTCGCGTTCGCCGTCTTCCAATCCACCGACGCCTGATCGATCTCCGGGCCGTTGAAATCGCGCGTCAGCACGCGGATCTTTTCCTTGGCGATGTACTCCGGCTCTTTCTGCATCTTGGGGATCAGGTCGAGCGTCGCCACGCTGTCGGGCACGCGCCAGAAGGGGAAAAAGTTCAGTGCGCGCACGCTCG
>JANYHP010000617.1 GCA_025359005.1 Hyphomicrobiaceae bacterium
GTCATGCACATTTCATCGACCGTGCACGGCACGCTCGATCGCGACGCCCACGACGAGATCGATGCGCTGATGGCCGGGTTGCCTGCCGGCACGCTGTCGGGTGCGCCGAAAGTGCGCGCCATGGAGATCATCGACGAACTGGAGAAGGCCAAGCGCGGCGCTTACGGTGGCTGTGTCGGTTATTTCTCGGCGGATGGCCAAATGGACACCTGCATCGTGTTGCGCACCGCGCTGGTGAAGGACGGCATGATCCACGTGCAATCGGGCGCCGGCGTTGTCGCCGACAGCGTGCCCGCTGCCGAGCAGGCCGAATGCGTTATGAAGGCTGCGGCCCTGTTCCGCGCTGCGGAAGAAGCTGTCCGTTTCGCCAGCCGCGGCCGACGCGGGAACAGGTAAGGGTGCGGCGCCCGTTCGCCCTATCGGGCGCTGTAAGGGGCATTCGCCCCTTACGATCCCCGACCAGGGCTCGCCGCCCTGGACCCGCGCGCTTGCTTACGCCACTACGGTTTCAGTGCGCGCTTCAAAAGGTATGCCCATAGATGTGGAGGGCCGGGCCGTCGCGATTGCCGAGCATGGCGGCGCAGCGCTGCCCGCTCAGATCACACAGCGTCACCTTCATGACGGTCGGCTCTGCTGCGTATGACGGCTTGCTCGCCGTTTGGAAGACGTTGATCACCAGTGCCGCTGCGATGACGGTGAGCACGGCTTTGAGATAAAGGTCATTGTGCATTTTTGTTCCTTCGGATTCTGCAGCGTTGGAATGCCAACGTCACGCAGCCGCCAGTGCCATCCTCGCCTTTTCGCGGTTGGGCCACAGCAGCAGCAGGCCGATGAGGCCGGATGCCGCCAGGATCAGCGCCTGGATCTGGAAGCCCAACATATAGCCCGGCAGCGGGTCTTTGGGATCGATCATCGAGCCCATCACAAACGGCGCCAGCACGCCCGCGATCGTATAGAGCCCGCCGTAGGTGGCGAGCACGGCGCCGCGCTGGCGCGTCGGCGTGAATTCGCCCAGCATCGGCGGGCATACCACGTAGATGGCGCCGCTGAGGCCGGTGGCGAGCGGGATGATGATGATCTGCAGGTTGGGATCCTTGACCAGGGTTGCGGCGAACAAGCCCAGGCCCGCCAGCACCAGCGGCGCCGCCCCCAGCACGCCGCGCGAGGCACGCGTGGTCGCCCCGCGCGCCATCATCCGTTGCGAGATCCAGCCGGCGAGCAGCACAATGGTTGCGCCCATGATCCACGGCATGATCGAGATATAGCCCGCCTGCTTCTGATCGAACCCGAGCGCGCGGATAAACGGCGTGAACCAGGTCAGCGCCAGCGACAGCGACCAGTACGCCCCGAATGTCGAGACGACGCAGCCGATGAACGTGGGTGCCGTAAACAGGCGCCAGTAGGAAACGTGGGTTGGTCCAGCCACGCCATTTTCCGATTTGATTTCGTCGACCAGCGGTCCCTCGCGGCCCATGATGAGCCAGGCGGCAACCCAGACGAGGCCGAACATGCCGAGCGCGCCGAAGGCTGCGTGCCAGGAATAGTTGACGATCACCCAGTTCAGCGCGGGGATCGCGATAATCACGCCGAAGGCCGACCCTTGCGACAGCAGCGCGGTGGGTAGCGTGCGCTTCTCGTCGGGAAACCATTTGTAGATCGCGTGGCAGGCGACCGAGAAGGCCGGCCCCTCGCCGGCGCCCAGGATGATGCGGCAGATGAGCATGGTCGAGTAGCTCACGTCCGTGATCATGGGGAACTGCACCAGGGCCCAGATCAGCGCCAACACCAGGATCACCCAGCGGGTCGAGACCTTGTTGACGATGAAGCCGACGATGATCGCGGAAATCGAGAACAGGAAGAAGAACGCCGAGCCGAGGAACCCGAACTCCTTCGGTGACAGGCCCAGGTCCTTCATGATCGGGACGCCGGCGAGGCCGACGATGATTTTGT
Organism: Hyphomicrobiaceae bacterium; assembly: GCA_025359005.1. Classification (GTDB taxonomy): domain Bacteria; phylum Pseudomonadota; class Alphaproteobacteria; order Rhizobiales; family Hyphomicrobiaceae; genus JABFRJ01. Next base: position 1,951 of record JANYHP010000617.1, read on the forward strand.
CGGCAAAATTGACCAGCATGTAGAGGAACAGCAGGGCTGTGATGCCCCATGCGCCCTTCGGTACGGAGGTTGCGGGCGCCGCCTGAGGTGCCCCCTGGTGCGCTGCCATGGTCATCGCTCTCCTCCCGATATGCGGTTCCGTCTCGATCGCGCCCTCTGCGAGGCGTTTTGACGCAGCCTAGCTGGGCAAATGTGGGCCGTCATCTGGGTTGGTCCGCACTGCAATATCTTTGAGCGGTTCGGTGTTTGTCAGAGCCGCGGGATGCGTGCACTATCGCGGACCGAACGGTGATCAGCTATCCACAAGAGCCGCGCCATGCTTCAACTTCGCCCCAACTGCGAATACTGCGACAAAGACTTGGTCCCCACGGCCGCCGACGCGCGCATCTGCACCTACGAATGCACCTTCTGCGCCGACTGTGTGGAAGCGCACCTCCATAATGTCTGCCCCAATTGCGGCGGTGGCTTTGCCCCGCGACCCATCCGCCCGGCAAACGCGCGGCGGCCAGGCGTCGGGCTTGCGCATCAACCCGCCTCGACGCAAAGGGTGCACCTCAAGCACGCATGTGCCGACGTCGCGGCCTTCGCCGCAGCCAATCGCCATATCCCCCCGGAGACACGATGAGCACACAGTCCGACGTCATGGTTCTTGGCGCCGGAATGGTCGGCGTGTCGGCAGCGCTCCATCTGCAGAAGCGCGGGCGCAGCGTCACTCTCGTCGATCGCGGCGGCGTCTCCGACGAGACGAGCTATGGCAATGCCGGCATCATACAGGTGGAAGGCGTGGTGCCCTATCCCTTCCCGCGCGATCCGATGAAGATCGCCCAATACGCTTTCAACATGCTGCCCGAGGCGCATATCCATTACACCGCGCTGCCCAAGCTGGCGCCGTGGCTGTGGCGCTACTTCCTGGCCTCCGACGCTGCCGGCCAGGCGCGCACGGCGGACGGCGCCAAGCCCATGGTGCTCGCCTCCATCCGCGAGCACGAGGCGTTGATGAAGGAGGCCGGCATCGACGCCATGCTCCGTCGCACCGGCTATCTCCGCCTCTATCGCAAGGCTGAGGCCTTTGACGCCGCCGTCACCAAAGAGACGGCTGACCGCATCCGTTACGGCATCAATTTCGAGGCCGTCGACGGCGCCCGCATCAAGGAACTGGAGCCGCATATCACCGAGACGTTCCACGGTGGCCTGCTGATGCCAGATCCCATGAGCGTGCCCGATCCGGGCAAGGTCGGCAAAGCTTATGGCGACATGTTCGTGAGCCGCGGCGGCAGGCTTGAACGGGGCGAGGCCCGCACGTTGCGACAGGTGGCGGGCGGGTGGGAAGTTCTCGCCGACCATGGCCCCATCACTGCGCGCGAGGTGGTCGTTTGCCTCGGCCCATGGTCGGACGACGTGCTGCACAAGCTGGGGTTCTATATTCCTCTCGGCTCCAAGCGTGGCTATCACATGCACTATTCGGCACGCGGTAACGCCACTCTCAATCGCCCCGTCCTCGATACCGACAACGGCTACGTGATGTCGGCGATGACCAAGGGGATCCGGCTGACGACGGGCGCCGAGTTTGCCCGCCGCGACGGCCTGCCCACACCTGTCCAACTTGATCGCGTCGAGCCCGCTGCACGTCGAATGTTCCCGCTCGACGCGCGCGTCGAAGAGACGCCGTGGCTCGGTCGCCGTCCCTGCCTGCCCGATATGCTGCCGGCAATCGGTCCGGTGCCCGGTCTCAAGGGTCTATGGGCGGATTTCGGCCACCATCACTTGGGCTTCACGCTGGGGCCCGTCTCTGGCCGCCTGCTTGCCGAGATGATGACGGGCGAGACGCCGTTCACCGATCCCCGCCCCTACCGCGTCGACCGGTTTGCGTAAGCGCGACGCGGGTGGCATCTGGCCGTGCGGGCCGCTCTGGTTCGCTGTGAACACACGATCAGGCTGGGGCGAGCAGCGCGCGAACCTGGCCGCGCCATTGATCGAGATAGGCGGCGCGGTCCTCCGCCGAAACACGTGGCGCACCGTAGGCCACGAACGGGGCGGCCACGTCGAGTCCCATGTATTCCAGGGTAAGGCGCTGCAACGGCCACAGCACTTTTTCGATCGGCCCGTAAACGCCGCCGTCTGAGAACCGTTCGCGCGTGCCACCCGTCGTTACGCACAGGATGCCACGCTTGCCCCGGAAGCTGCCGGTGTCGAAGCGCGCGCCGTCCGCATAGGCAAAACCACACGCGAGCACGCGGTCTATCCAGCCTTTCAGGATCGCCGGCGGTCCACCCCACCACAGCGGGAACGCAAGCACGATCACATCGGCGCGGCGCACGCGCTCCTGCTCCGCCGCGACGGCCTTTGAGAACGCATCGTCACGGGCGGCCTTGAGTTGTTCGGTCTGGTAATGGAAGCGCTGGGCATCGGCGACGCTGGTGAAATCATGACGCCCCGCGACAGGGTCGAAACCCGATGCATAAAGATCGGAGACGTCGACGCTGTGGCCCGCAGCCGTGATGGTTGTGACGGCCGCGTCCACCAGCGCTGCGGTGAACGACGTCGGCTCCATGTGCGCCTGGACGATCAGCACGTGCATGAGACGCTCCAGTTCATACCCAAGGTCGCGATCACTTGACGCCGTCGGGTAACGGATAGTCCGCGGTGTTGAGCACCCAACCAGGTTTCAGAGAGAAGTCCGCGCGCGGCGGCGCGAAGATGTCGACCAGCAGGTTGGTGCCGGCCGTCATCCCGCGCGAGGTGTGGATGGCCGGCGGCGGGATCACGGTG
>JANYHP010000634.1 GCA_025359005.1 Hyphomicrobiaceae bacterium
CGCACCCGCACGCCCGAAGAGATCGCCAAATCCGCCGCCCACTTCGCCGGCCTCGCCTCCTTCCAACACCCCGACCACGACACCGACACCCGGCCCGTAGCTCGTAGGTTGGGTTAGCCGCCCTCCAGCGGCGTAACCCAACAACCGCAAACGCACCCTCTGTTGGGTTGCGGCCCCGAGGCCTAACCCAACCGACGACACAATTTGGATCGCCTCAGACATGACCACCCGCGAACGTCTCTATCTGTTCGACACCACGTTGCGCGATGGCGCGCAGACGACGGGGGTCGATTTTTCCGTCGAGGATAAGCGGCGCGTGGCGCGCATTCTGGCCGACCTCGGCGTCGACTATGTCGAAGGCGGCTATGCCGGCGCCAACCCGACCGACACCGAATTCTTCTCAGCCAATCCTTACAAGAACGATATCTCCGCCGGGCGCACGGCGCCGCAGTTCGTGGCCTTCGGCATGACCAAGCGCGCCGGCCGCTCGGCGTCGAACGATCCGGGCTTCCAGGCCATCCTGCAATCCGACACTGACGCCATCTGTCTCGTCGCCAAGGCGTGGGACTATCACGTGCGCGTGGCGCTCGGCATTACGAACGATGAAAATGTGGCCGGCATCACGGAGTCGGTGGCGGCCGTGCGCGCCTCGCATGCCCGTGGCGCCGAGCCCCGCGCAGCCATGATCGACTGCGAGCATTTCTTCGACGGCTACAAGGCCAATCGCGCATACGCGCTGCAGTGCGCGAAGGCCGCCTATGACGCGGGCGCGCGGTGGGTGGTGCTGTGCGACACCAACGGCGGTACGTTGCCGCACGAGGTCACGGCGATCGTCGCCGACGTCGCCACGGTCGTGCCCGGTACTCATCTAGGCATCCACACCCACAACGACACCGAAAACGCGGTGGCCAACACCTTGGCGGCTGTGCGGGCCGGCGCGCGCCAGATTCAGGGCACCCTAAACGGCCTTGGCGAGCGCTGCGGCAATGCCAATTTAACATCCATCATTCCGACCCTGCTGCTCAAAAGCGAGTTCGCCGACCGCTTCGAGACGGGCGTGACACCGTCCAGCCTGTCGGGCCTGCTGCGCGCAAGCCGATTGCTCGATGAGACGCTGAACCGCGCGCCCAACCGTCACGCGCCCTACGTTGGCGAGGCCGCGTTTGCGACCAAGGCCGGTATTCATGCCTCCGCCATCCTCAAGGAGCCCGAGACCTACGAACACGTGGCGCCCGAACTGGTCGGCAACCGGCGGCGCGTGTTGGTCTCCGATCAGGCAGGCAAGTCCAATCTCATCTACGAGTTGGAGCGCCTCGGTGTCGATGTAGACAGGGCGGACGTGCGCATCGCGGCGCTACTCGATGAAGTGAAGGCGCGGGAGGCTGTGGGGTACGCTTACGAAGGCGCGGATGCGTCGTTCGAACTGCTGGCGCGGCGGCTGCTCGGCGAGGTGCCGCAGTTCTTTCAAGTGGACAGCTTTCGCGTGATGGTGGAGCGTCGGCATAATGCCAATGGCCAACTGGTCACCGTCTCGGAGGCGCAGGTGAAGGTCTCGGTGGCCGGCGAGAGCGAGCCGCTGTGGTCGGTGGCGGCCGGCAACGGCCCCGTCAACGCGCTGGACGGCGCCTTGCGCAAAGACCTCGGCCGCTATCAAGCGATCATCAAGGACGTCGAATTGATCGACTACAAGGTGCGCATCTTGACGGGCGGCACCGAAGCCGTCACGCGCGTGCTGGTGGAGAGCCATGACAAGAGCACCGGCGAGCGCTGGTTTACCGTGGGCGTATCGCCGAACATCGTTGATGCCAGCTTCGAAGCACTGCTCGATAGCATCAATTACAAGCTGTTGAAGGCCGGCGCGACGGTGGGTTGATCGCGCCAGAACTGCTCGTTACGGGCGCGGCTGCTTTTGGCCTGACTTTGGTCTTGCGCTTGCCGCAAGTATGGGGCCAACTGCCAACAACCGTTGCCCCTCCAATTGGGAGGTGAGCCAAGGCGGAGTGCGCAGGGGAGGGGAATGGCAGCGTCGCCACCAGCGATTGCCGGCCGCAATGGTGCATCCGCGCCGTTGCTGCGCGTGCGGGATGTGACTGTGCGCTTCGGCGGCATCGTCGCGCTCAATGGCGTGTCGTTCGATATCGAAGCTGGGCACATCGTCGGCCTGATTGGCCCCAATGGCGCCGGCAAGACGACGCTCTTCAATTGCCTCTCGCGCCTCTATCAGCCGACCGAAGGCGATATCCTGTTCCAGGGCCGCTCGATCCTGTCCGCGCCGCCGCATGCCATTGCGGGGCTCGGCATGGGCCGCACCTTCCAGAATGTCGCCTTATTCGACCGCATGAGCGTGCTCGATAACGTCAAAGTCGGCTGCACCGCCAATAGCCACGCTGGGTTTGTACGCAGCGCCCTCAGGGTTGGAACCGCATCGGAAGAAGCGCAAATCACAGCGCGCGCCCACGAGCTGATTGCGTTTATGGACCTCGCGCCATTCACGAACCTGCCCGCAGGGCCACTGCCGTTCCCGATCCGCAAGCGAGTCGAACTGGCCAGGGCGCTGGCGTCCGGGCCTAAACTGCTGTTGCTCGACGAGCCGGCAGCTGGCCTCAATCATGACGAAGTGGACGTGTTGAAGGCGCAGATCCGCCGCGTGCGCGATCTTCAACACGTGACGGTGCTGCTGGTGGAACATCACATGAGCTTGGTGATGTCGGTATCGGATCGGGTCGTTGCCATTGATTTCGGCAAGAAGCTGGCTGAGGGCACGCCGCAGGAGGTGCAGCGCAACGTCGACGTGGTGCGCGCCTATCTCGGCACGGAGGCGCACTGATGGCGGCCTTGCTCGAAGTTGAAGGTCTGAAGGCCTACTACGGGGCCTCAGAAGCGCTGCACGGCATCGGCTTCACGCTGGCGCAAGGCGGCATCACCACCATTCTCGGCGCTAATGGCGCTGGCAAAACAACATGCCTCAGAGCACTGGCCGGCATGGTGCGCCGCCTGGGCAGCATCCGCTTCGACGGTCGCGCCATCGAGCGTCTCGCCACCGAGGACATCGCGCGGCTGGGTGTGGCGCATGTCCCTGAGGGGCGGGGCACGTTCACCGGTCTCACAGTCGACGAGAACCTGCGCGTCGCCGCCCATACGCGCCGTGATGCGGCCGCCGTGCGAGACGACCTCGAGCGCGTATTCGCCTATTTCCCGCGCCTCAAAGAGCGCGTCGCGCAGCAGGCCGGCACGCTGTCGGGCGGCGAGCAGCAGATGCTGGCGATCGGCCGTGCACTGATGCTCAGGCCACGCTTGATGCTGCTGGACGAGCCGTCGTTCGGCCTCGCACCGTTGGTTGTGCAGGAAATTTTCCGCATCATGCGGCGCATCAACGAGGAGGCGGGCGTATCGGTTCTCCTGGTTGAGCAGAATGCCGCGTTGGCGCTCGATCTGGCGTCGGAGGCGTATGTGCTGGAAACCGGCACGGTCGTGCTGCACGGACGCGCCGCCGACGTGAAGAAGGATGAAGGCATCCGCAAATCCTATCTCGGGTATTGACGCCGCATGGAACAACTCCTCCAGCAGATCGCCTCCGGACTCGCCAGCGGCGCAATCTATGCATGTGTGGCATTGGCGCTCGTAATGATCTTCACCGCCACCGACCATCTCAACTTTGCGCAAGGCGAGATGGCGATGTTCTCGACGTATCTGTGCTGGCAATTCATGCAGTCCGGTCTTGGGTTCTGGACGGCACTGGCGGCCACGGTGGCGCTATCGTTTCTCATCGGCGTGCTGATTGAGCGGTTCATTTTGCGGCCACTGGCGGGCGCGTCGGTGCTTTCGTCGGTGGTGGTGTTCATCGGCTTGCTCGCCATTTTTCATTCGCTGGCCGGCGGCATCTGGAGCCATACAATCAAGCAGTTCCCGTCGCCGTTCCCCTCAACGACATTGGGGGCAGGCATTATCGGCGGCCATCAGATAGGCATGGTCGCGGTGACACTGGTTATGCTGGGGCTGCTGTTCAGTTTCTTTCGCTTCACGTCGCTTGGGCTCGCCATGCGGGCTGCTGCGCAAAATCCCGTGTCGGCGCGGCTCGTCGGCGTCCGGGTTGATTGGATGCTGGCATTAGGTTGGGGATTGGCGGCGGCGATCGGAGCGGTCGCCGGCGCCATGGTGGCGCCTGTGGTCTATCTTGAGCCGAACATGATGACGTCGGTTCTGTTGTATGGGTTCGCCGGCGCACTGGTGGGCGGCATTTCGAGCCCGGGCGGGGCCGTGTTCGGTGGCTTCCTTGTGGGGGTTATCGAAAATCTTGTCGCCTACTTCGGCAATCTGACAGAGAAGCTGTTCGGCGTGTACGTGATCGGTAATGGCGAGAAACTGACCGTTGCACTGATCATTGTCATCACCATTCTGACGTTGAAACCTGCAGGCCTATTCGGCCGCGTCATCACGAAACGAGTGTGAGCGCGATGGCGACGAGTGAGCCTCTCACTGCATCTGCGGCCGCTGCCGCCACGCTGGCCCTGCTCGAAGGTCAACGACCCGCGACCGCGCCAGAGCAGGTGCCCGCCGCGGTTTCCCTGCCGACGGTGACAGTGACGGCGGCTCCGACGTCCGATCAGCGCAAGCGCACGCCGCTGTGGATCTGGGGGGCAGCATTGGCAGCAGCGGCCATTGTCCTGCTCGGCGGCAAGGGCGGCCTGATATCGAACTTCACGTATCTGCAACTGTCGCTCGTGCTGGTCTATGCTATTGCGGTGCTGGGCCTTAATCTGCTCACCGGCTTCAACGGGCAGATCAGTCTGGGGCACGGCGCGTTCTTTGCCGTCGGCGCCTACACCGCAGCCATCCTGATCGACCGCTATGACGTCTCGTATCTGCTGGCGCTGCCGGCCGCGGCGCTGGTGTGTTTCGTGGCCGGTTTCCTGTTCGGCTTGCCGGCGCTCAGGCTCGAAGGCCACTATCTGGCGCTGGCGACGTTCGCGCTCGCCACGACGGTGCCGCAGATGCTGAAATACCGCCACATCGAAGGATTGACCGGCGGCGTGCAGGGTATCAACTTGATCAAACCCGATGCGCCGTTCGGTGTGGCGCTGTCGTCCGACCAGTGGATGTACCTGGTTGTCTTGGCGATGGCGGTGCTGATGTTCTGGTTGGCGCGCAATCTGCTGGACAGCCGCCCGGGGCGCGCGTTGATGGCTGTGCGCGACCAACCACTGGCCGCCTCCACGATGGGCATCGACATCGCGCGCACCAAGGCCATCACTTTCGGCATAAGCGCGCTATACGTCGGGGTGGCTGGCGCGCTGCATGCGATCATTTTCGAGTTCGTTTCGCCCGACAGTTTCAGGTTCGATCTGTCGGTGGCGCTGCTGGTCGGTGCCGTCGTCGGCGGCATCGCGTCGTTGCCCGGCGCGCTAATCGGCGGCTTATTTGTACAGGTCATCGACAAGTACGCGGATGCGCTGACCAAGATGTTGACGGAAAGCGTGCACCTGCCGCTCGAACTTGAACCTTGGACCATTTACGGCGTGCTGTTGATCGCGCTGATGTACGTCATGCCGGGCGGCGTCGCGGGCGGCCTTGCGGGCCTTGCAAGGCGTTGGAAGATGCGTGCACCTTAAATAACAAGAAGCAGAAACTTTGGAGGAACGACCGACATGACCAAATTCGAACCGACGCCCAGACCATCCCGGGCACGCGTCTCCCGCCGCGCGGTGGTGAGTGCGCTCGCCGGAATGGGGCTCATTGCAAGTCCCGCCTTTGCCCAGAAAAAATACGACGAGGGCGCTAACGATACCGAGATCATCATTGGCAACACGATGCCCTACTCGGGCAAC
>JANYHP010000636.1 GCA_025359005.1 Hyphomicrobiaceae bacterium
CATCGTCAGCCACATCGACGACGAGGCGGCGCTGGCACGCATCCTGGGCTTTGGTATTCTTTTCGGCCAGGGCGCATTGTTCGGCGGCCCGCGTGCGGTGCGCGCCGATCTGCTCACCAACGCGTCCGCGGCAGCGTGACCGCAGAAGCAACCGAACACACCAGCTCTCTTGCCATTCCGGAAACCTGAGCGCCGCTTTGGCGCGACGGTTTTCCGGGCCAGTGCCGCGTCAAGCCTGGACGCAGGTCTTGAACGCGGCGCGCTCGCACCGATCAGCCGACTGAATGGGGCAGTTCCATGACCCCCCCAGGTCTGGGGCGAGGCGGCGCGTTCAGCCGCGATCTTTGGCGAGTTTGTCGATCATGGCCTGCATGGTGGCGAGTTGGGCGCGCATGTCAGACAGGTCGGTCTCAGCGGGCTTGGCGGAAGATACCGCGGGGGTGCCGGGGGTAAGCGGGGGGACGGGAGCCGCTTTCTGGGACGTTGCCGCGCTTTGCGCCGTCTTCGGGGTTGAGACCTGACCATTTGCTGCCGTGGCGGGGGCGCCGGGTTCGGCGGGGCCGCCTTTATGCCCGTTGATCGGGCCGAAGGGGGAGAACATGGACATGGCCTGTTCGAACATCGCCAGGTTCTTGCGCGTCTGCTCCTGATAGACCTCGATGGCGCCCTGGGGGGTGAAGGCCGAGGCAAACTGCTCGCGCACGCGGGTCTGCTCGCGCGTCAACGTGTCGAGCGAAACCTGCAGGTAGGACGGCACCATCTTGCCGATGCTATCGCCATAGAAACGGATGAGCTGCCGGAGGAAGGGAATGGGCAGCATCGTCTCGCCGGCGACGGAGCGGCTTTCCTGTTCGACGATGATCTGGGTGAGGACGGCGTGCGTCAGGTCGTCGCCGCTCCTGGCGTCGTAGACGACGAAGTCGCGCTCAGCCTTCACCATGGCTGCCAAGTCGTCGAGGGTGACGTAGGTGCTCGTCTCGGTATTGTAGAGGCGGCGGTTGGCGTATTTCTTGACGACCACCGGCTCTTTCTTCTGGGCCTGTTTATCGACCAAAGGCGGGGTTGTCTTTTCTTGCGGTTTGTCGAGCATCGCGCATGATCTCCAGGGTCTGTGACCCAAGGGCGGATCCACCATGCAGGGTGGACGCCCCTCTGCCCTCGACGCGCCGGGTGCCGGTACGCGTCTAAATTGCTCTTAATTTTAGCACAGTCCTGCCGCACTGCACCAGAGCGTATTTTGCAGAGCGACACCGCCGGCCTACGACCTCCCGCCAATTGCGGGGGCATCACGGGATGGGCTAGCGTTCCACAGGTTCTTCTTATTCCGGACGCAGCCGCCTTGGCTGTGGCCCGGCTCGCCGCGTCGGCACACAGTTCTCAACCTCCAAGGATCATGCCATGAGCACAGATGCACAAACTGTCGTCATCGCCTCCGCCGCCCGCACCCCGGTCGGCTCGTTCAACGGCGCCTTCGCCTCGATGCCGGCGCACGACCTCGGCAAGGTCGCGATCCAGGCCGCACTCGCCCGCGCCAAGGTCGACGCCAAGGACGTTTCGGAAGTGATCATGGGCCAGGTGCTGGCGGCCGGCATGGGCCAGAACCCGGCGCGGCAGGCCTCCATCAATGCCGGCATCCCGGTGGAAGCACCAGCCTGGGGCATGAACCAACTGTGCGGCTCGGGCCTGCGCTCGATCGCGCTCGGCGCGCAGCAGGTGCTGGACGGCGCCAAGATTGTGATCGCCGGCGGCCAGGAGAGCATGAGCCAGGCACCGCACGTCATGCATCTGCGCGACGGCGTGAAGATGGGCGATACCAAGCTGCTCGACACCATGTTGCGCGATGGGCTGATGGATGCGTTCCACGGCTATCACATGGGCACCACGGCCGAGAACGTCGCCAAGCAGTATCAGATCACGCGCGAAGAGCAGGACAAGTTGGCCGTCGGCTCGCAGAACAAGGCGGAAGCCGCGCGCAAGGCCGGCAAGTTCAAGGACGAGATCGCGCCCGTCACGGTGAAGACGCGCAAGGGCGATGTGATCGTGTCGGATGACGAATACATCAAGGATGGCGTGACACTCGAAGGCATCGGCAAGCTGAAGCCCGCTTTCGACAAGGCCGGCACAGTGACGGCAGCGAATGCCTCGGGCATCAACGACGGTGCTGCCGCGATGGTGCTGATGACGCTGGCCGAAGCCAAGAAGCGTGGCATCAAGCCGTTGGCCAAGATCGTGTCGTGGGCCAGCGCCGGCGTCGATCCGTCGATCATGGGCACGGGTCCGATCCCGGCGTCGAAGATGGCGCTCGAAAAGGCCGGCTGGAAAGTCTCGGATCTGGACCTGATCGAGGCCAACGAGGCGTTCGCGGCGCAGGCATGCGCGGTCAACAAGGGCATGGGATTCGATGCCGCCAAGGTCAACGTCAATGGCGGCGCCATCGCCATTGGCCATCCGATCGGCGCATCGGGCGCGCGCGTGCTCACCACGCTGCTCTATGAAATGCAGCGCCGCGACGCCAAGAAGGGCCTTGCTACCCTCTGCATCGGCGGCGGCATGGGCATCGCCATGTGTGTCGAGCGGGTGTGAGGCGAGCAGCGGAACGGTCGTCATGAAGATTGATTGCGCGCCGCTCCTTCTCCCCGTTGCTGACGGGGCGAAAAGATCGAATACCCGTAGGGTGCAATAGGCGAAGCCGTATTGCACCATTTACGCGCGGAACGGTGCAATACGGCCGAAGGGCCTATTGCACCCTACGGCTCGAAACGCATCGTGGGAGTGGGGCCAGCAACGGACGTCCAGAAACACGGATGATCAGACGGCGTTTGCTTTTCGGACCGCGCAGCGGGGCCGTAGTATGTATCGTTGCCCGCGTCCGTGCACTCTGTCCGGACTTTAGCGAGGTTTCCATTGGTTCAAAGCATCCAGCCAACCCAAACGTCGCGACTAGCCCGGATTGAACTCGATGACCGCCTTGTGGTGCTCGCAAGGACGGTGCACGCACCTGAAACCGCAAAGGAAGCGGCGATTAAGGAGAGTGCAGCGAAGTGGGCGCGATTTGGGAATACGTGCGTCGGGCAAG
>JANYHP010000665.1 GCA_025359005.1 Hyphomicrobiaceae bacterium
GGGCACGCGCGCCTGGCCACCGTGCGAATGGCCGGAGAGTTGCAGAATGACGCGCTCGTCATGCGCAACCGTGTCGGCAAAATCGGGTTCGTGCACCAGAGAGACGACCGCGGCATTGCTCGGGATGCCACGCAGGGCGGCGGTCAGATCGTGTTTGTCACACCACACATCATCCACGCCGGCGAGGTAGAGCGTGCCGCCGTCGCGGTGTATCGGAATGTTCATGTTGCTCAGCACGTTGATGTTGGCGCGCGTCAAACTGCGCGTCACGAGCGGGCCGTTCTCCCACCAGTCGTGATTGCCGAGCACCGCGTGCGTGCCAAGCGGCGCGTTGAGCTGTGCCAGCACCTCCGCCCAGGCACGCGCCGGGATCGCGTGCCCCCATTTGCGAATGGCATGCCCGGCTGCGTAGTCGCCGAGCAGAAGCACGATATCGGGCTTGAGCGCGTTGGCCGTGTCGACGATGGAGCGCAGCCGCTTGAGGCCCATCCACGGCTCCAGCACATGCGTGTCGGCGATCACTGCGATATGCAGCCGGTGGCCCTTCTGCCAGCCGGGTGGCGTGAGGCCATAGCGCGTGACGCGCGTGAACGGCGCTTCCACGCCGAGGCCATAGGCGGCCGTCGTCAGACCGCTGGCCACTATGGCGGTCAAGCCTTTGATCGCACCGCGGCGGGTGATCATTCTGCAAGTCCTATAAGGTTCAGGTCGCACAAGCGGGATACGCGCGGAATGTTACCGTCCCGCCTCGCCGTCGGTATCGAACAGACTCCCTTGCGGCGTCGAGAGGCGGGATGGCGTACCCAGCCCCATATGGCGATAAGCTCGAGCAGTCAGAATACGCCCTCTTGGTGTCCGCCCGATGAATCCCTGCTGCAAAAGATAGGGCTCGACGATCTCTTCCAGAGCGTCGCGGGGCTCGGAAAGCGCCGCCGAGATTGTCTCAATGCCGACCGGCCCGCCGTCGTACCCCTTTGCAATACACATGATATAGCGATGATCCAACGCATCGAGCCCCTCGCTGTCGACCTCCAGCATTTTAAGGGCCTTGTCGGCGACCGCTGCATCGATGGTTGCAGCGCCCGCCACTGCGGCGAAATCGCGCACGCGCCTGAGCAACCGCCCCGCGATGCGCGGCGTGCCACGGCTGCGGCGGGCGATCTCCATGGCGCCCTCCTTGACGATCGGCACGCCAAGCACGCGCGCGCCCCGTGAGACAATCAGCTCAAGTTCAGCGTGCGTATAAAAATTGAGCCGGATCGGGATGCCGAAGCGATCACGCAGCGGATTTGTCAACAGCCCGGCGCGGGTCGTGGCGCCGACCAGCGTAAACTTGGCCAAGTCGATCCGTACCGAACGCGCAGCCGGCCCTTCGCCGATGATGAGATCGAGTTGGAAATCCTCCATGGCCGGATAGAGAATTTCCTCGATGGCCGGGTTGAGGCGGTGGATCTCGTCGATGAACAGGACGTCGCGCTCTTCGAGGTTGGTGAGCAAGGCCGCGAGATCGCCGGCCTTGGCGATGACGGGACCGGACGTGGCGCGGAAGCCGACGCCCATTTCCTTGGCCATGATCTGCGCAAGTGTCGTCTTGCCGAGACCAGGCGGCCCCGCGAACAGCACATGATCCAGCGCATCGCCACGGCCCTTGGCGGCCTGGATGAAGATCTTGAGATTGGCGCGCGCCTGTTCCTGACCGGTGAAATCGTCAAGCGTCTGCGGCCGGATCGTCGCCTCGAAGGCGTCCGCCTCTTTCTTGGCGCCGGTGACTAGGCGATCGGTCATGCTTTGTTCGTGGCGGTATTCGCATGCCTAGTCAAGATCGCGTCGGACACTCGTCTGACCGGCGCGGCTGCGTGACCAGGTTCGGTGACGTCACGGTGACGGGGACTTATCGCTTCTACGATGATCCACGCACCGGCACGGACGCGGCGTTGATCCTCGGCGTCAAAGCGCCCACCGGCGGACCAACGCGCTCGACGCGATGGGGGCTGTTTGAAAAGGCCGGCGCCGTCGAGATCGAAATCTACGTGGAGGACGCGACCAAAGTTGCGCCCACGACAGCGCCGAACACCTGAAATCAGAAAGGAACCAAATTCATACGCATGCTCTTTGCAGCTCTCTTCATTCTCTGCGCCAGCCCAACCCTGGCCGTACCAGCGGTCGCTCGTACCCCGTCGGCGTTCGGGCATGGCGACGAGCCGCACCCGAAATGCAAGAAGGGCTACGTCGTCACCGACGACCACACATGCGTCAAGGCACCCTGAGCGATCACCGACAGTCCCGACATGACGGCGCGCCGGATCCATCGATCCGGCGCGTTGTCGTTTCCGCAGATGTCGCTTGACCGCTCCTGCCTCTTGACCGCTCCGCTGGCGTCCGCATGATTATTCCATGCACCGCCTTTGTTCCCCAGGCCTCCCATCAATGCCGATCGCTGTCCGTCCCTACGATGATGCGCGTGATCGGGCGGGGATGATCGCGCTCTATCGCGCCGCATGGCATGCGAACTACGACGCGACCGACGGACACGACACGATCGAGACGCTGATTGGGACACTGCTGCACGGCGCGGAGCCGCAAATGTTCGCCCTACCTGAGGGCGACATTGCTTTGGTAGCTGACGATGCGACGGGCGCCCTCGTCGGTGGGCTGCGCGGGCATCCGCGTGCCGGCATCCTGCACCTCTCCGGCATGTATGTGGCGCCGACCGGCCTGCGCTTTGGCATTGGGCGGGCGTTGATTGCGGATCTCTTTTCACGCTTTCCGCCGGGCACCGTCGTGCGCGCCGATGTGCGGCCGGAGAGTGCGGCGGCGCTGGCGTTCTATGCACGCCTCGGCTTCGAACGCATCGGCCGCACCTGCACCAACGCCGGCGGCTACCACTGGGTCGACACGCTCGAACTGCAATGTGTCCTCAAGTAAACGACGCCCTACGCACAACGGCGAAGGCGAGGCCGCATGGTGCGGACCTCGCCTTGTAATTCAATCAAAGACACTCAGATCAGGCGCGCTTCTTGGTCGGCTTGACGACGCGACGTGCCTTGGTCGCTTTCTTGGCGGGCGCCTTTTTGCCGGCCATCTTCTTGACGCGCGAACGCGCCGCGATCGTGTTGCCCTTGACGCGCGTTGTCTTCTTGCGCGGAGCGGCACGGCGCGCCTTCTTCTTTTTTGTTTCGACGTTGCGTGCCGAGCGGGCGCCGGCTGCCTTGGGTGCGGGCATGTGATCACTCCTTCGTTTTCACTGTGACTGGCGCGGTGTTAGGAAATTTTTCCTTGACGCACAAGCAAAAGTTGCCTGCGCATTTGGTCGCGCACGTGCAGCGCTCGCGTCGCACGGTGTGCCGAAACGGGACGATGGTGTGCGCGATGCGATTCACTGAATGCAAGTTACGCCCATATTACAAGCGTAACTAGCGCTTTGAAACGAGGAGCGGCATGCCGCCGCGCGGACGCAAGGTGATGCGACTTACCGGCTCTGGGTTATGCACACTGTCCCAATGGAAGAGCGCGCCGCGCACAAATGTCGCCAGCAGCAGCGTCGCTTCGATCATCGCGAACGACATGCCGATGCAGATGCGTGGGCCCGCACCGAACGGCATGAACTGCGCGCGCGCATACGTTGCCTCGCGCTCAGGCGCAAAGCGCGCGGGATCGAACACGTCGGGTGTATCCCACAGCGCGCGATGCCGGTGCACGGCATAGATCGGGATGATGATCATCGTGCCGGCGGCGATCGTGCGATCATCCAGCGTTATCGGGGCCTTCGCGATGCGGGTGATGACGGGTGCCGGTGGATAGAGACGCATCGCCTCCTTCACGACTTGCTGCGTTATCTTCAGGTCTACGACGTGCGCGGCGGTGAGCCTGTCTGCGCCGGCAACACGACGCACTTCGTCGACAATGCGATCCTGCCATTCGGGCGCGCGGGCGAGCAGATAGAGCGCCCAAGTCAACGCCTTCGCGGTGGTCTCGTGCCCGGCCGCCAGAAAGGTCAAAAGATTGTCGATGATCTGCGCATCCGACATCGGTGCACCGGTTTCTGGATCACGCGCCCGGATCATGCGCGCGGTGATGTCATCGCCGGTCGCGCCGACGGCGCGGCGACGCACAAGAAGGGCTGCGACGGCACCGCGCATGCGTTCGGCAGAGCGGGCGATCACCGCCTTGCCGGGATGCCACATCCAACGCGGCAGATTGAGGATTGCGGCAGCCAATTCCCAGGTGATGGCGCCGAGGAATTCACCGCCGGCCGATTGGATCATGGCAAACTCGCCATCGACGCCGCCTGCGAACATGGTGCGCGAAATGATCTTGAACGTCGTCTCGTCCATGTCGCGATCGACGGGGCGCCGCTGAGGCCACGGCACGGCACGCCATTCCGCCACCTGGTCCTCGGCGGCGGCGACCATGATCGGCGCGAGCGCCAGGATATCGGCGTGGCGGAAAAGCGGCGCCGCCGTGCGCCGCTGCCAGCGCCACGCAGCGCCGTCGGAGGTGAGAATGCCGTCGCCGAGGGCGGGCCCCAGCGCGCGGCGCTCGATTGCCGACTTGGCAACATGAGTCGTATCCGTCAGCAGAACTTTTTCGATCAAATCAGGTGCGGCGATCCAGACAGTGCGGCGCGCACCTTCGCGCAGCACGAACCGGTCGGTGTAGATCTGGGCTGGCAAGGCGCGCAGCGGATTGCGGATAAATCGCGGAATGAACCGCCAGAGCGGCAGCACGCTGTCGGCCGGCTCCGCATGCGGGGGCACGAGAAACTGGGTCGATGTCGACATGGTTCGCCTTACGGAGATTGTGGCGGCGGCGGCGCGGGCACCTCATTCCAGCGGCACGCGGCCCGCACTTATCGACGGCCGGCCGCGCTCAAGCCCCACGTAACGATCTGGCCGAGGTTGTCGCCCAAGACAAGCAAAGTGGCGGCCCATAGAAACGCACTCGACCAATTGGCGATCTGAAACGTGATGTGCGGCATGCGAACAGCGCCGGCGACGATGGGGATGGATGCCCGCAGCGGCCCGGTGAAGCGGCCGAGCACGACGGCCCATGCGCCCCAGCGCTGAAAGAAGCGCTCACCCTGCGGCAGCAGATCGGGATAATTCCGAATAGGCCACATCTGCCGGATTTGCTGATGGTAGTGCTTCCCGAGCCAATAGGAGAACCAGTCGCCGAGCGCCGCGCCGACCGCTGCGGCACACAGGATACTCCAGAAGTTCAAGGATCCAGTCGCACCGATCACCGTGCCGATGGCCACCAGGATTGTGAAAAATGGCAGCACAAGCGAGATGAATGCGAGACTTTCGCCAAAAGCCAGCCCGCCGACGATCAGTGGCGCCCAGGCCTGCTGGGCGCGCGCAAATTGCACGATCGAATCGCCGACCGCCTTGAATTCGAGATCCATTATCCGCTCTCCCCCAGGATCGTCTCTCCGCGCTGTCTCGGCGACGCGCCCATTGCCCTTGCCGCGCGGCACGACGAGACCTTCAGGCCTTGTCCTTGGCGGCTGCGAGCGTGCGCTGCAGCTTGGCCATGCCGCCGATCCAGCGGTCGTAGTCGGCGGTCTTGGCCTTCATATAGGTCTCGACCTGGGCGTGCGGCAGAATACAGAAGCGCCCCGCCACGAGGCCGGCAAAAGCTGCGTCCGCGCACTGCTGCGGTGTGATAACGCCGTCCACGTGCTGGGCGCCGACGCCAGCCTCTCGCAGCAATGTGGTGTCGACCGCCTGCGGACACAAGATCGATACCCTGATGCCCTGGTCGCGGTGGGCGATGGCGATGTTTTCGGCAAAGCCAACGGCGGCGTGCTTGGTTGTTGCGTACACCGCGCTGCCGATCTGGTTGAGCAGGCCGGCCGCCGACACGGTATTGAGCATGGCGCCGCCGCCGCGTGCGATCATGCGCGGCAGGAGGTGGCGCGCCGCATAAACGTGCGCCATGACGTTGACGGCCCAGGCGCGCTGCCAGACGTCATCGGGCGGGGACGCTGCGTTGCCAGGATCGCTTTTTGAGCCGCCGATGCCGGCATTGGAACAAAACAGCGCAATGGGCCCTTCAGTCTTCTCGGTGTCTTCGATGAGGCGGGCGATGGCAGCGTCCGACGCGACATCGCATTCGACGGCGCGGCCACCGATGGATTTGGCGACGGCCTGAGCACCCGCCAGGTTACGATCGGCGACCACAACGGCGGCGGCCCCGCGTGCGTGCGCGCCGCGCGCCAAGGCTTCGCCGATGCCTTCCGCGGCGCCGGTGACGACGACTATTCGACCTTTGACATTCATGGGATGAAGGCTCCGTGCGGAAAGCTGGGATGGGTTGGATCAAGTATGGCGTTAACACGCGTCCAGGGCCACCCCAATCCGTCACCCTAATCCGTCATCGCGGGCGTTAACCCTGCATCCCCCTTGCCAAGGTGCGCGAGCAAGGCGGGCACATGCTGCTGTGTTATGCTACAGACGGTCCTCAATTACCGAATGGTTGGCGGTATCGTCCATGTCCCAGAACGTGCCCGAGAAGCGTGTGCTGCTGATCATCGGCGGCGGGATCGCTGCATACAAGTGCCTCGAGCTGATCCGCCGGTTGCGCGACCAGCGCGTGGCGGTTCGCTGCGTGATGACGCGCGCGGCGCAGGCGTTCGTGACGCCGCTTTCTGTCGCGGCACTGACCAACGAGCGCGTGTTCACAGATCTGTTCGATCTCGATGACGAGCGCGAGATCGGCCATATCCGCCTCGCACGTGATAACGATCTCATCGTCATCGCGCCGGCGACGGCGGATCTTTTGGCCAAGATGGCGGGCGGGCATGCCGACGACCTCGCCACGGCCGTGCTGCTGGCGACCGATAAGCCCGTGATCGCCGCGCCGGCCATGAACCCGCGCATGTGGACGCACGCGGCCACGCAACGCAACGTGGCGGTGCTGATGGCCGACGGCATCGCGCTCATCGGCCCGAATGCCGGCGAAATGGCCGAGCGAGGCGAAGCGGGAGTGGGGCGCATGGCCGAGCCTGCCGAATTGCTGGCCGCGATCCTAAGTCGCCTAGCGGGCGGCGCGCTGGCGCCCTTGCCGCTCGCCGGCCGGCACGTTCTCGTCACGGCCGGCCCCACGCATGAGCCTATCGATCCGGTGCGCTACATCGCCAACCGATCCTCGGGCAAGCAAGGCTATGCCATCGCACGGGCGGCGGCGACGCTCGGCGCGCAGGTGACGCTGGTGTCGGGTCCAGTGGGGCTCGCCGATCCGGTCGGCGTCGCCGTCATCCGCGTCGAAAGTGCGGCGGAAATGCTGGCGGCGACGGAAGCGGCACTGCCGGCGGACATTGCGATATTTGCCGCAGCGGTCGCCGACTGGCGCGTCGCCAATGCGGCAACCGAGAAGATCAAGAAAGGAGCCAAGGCTGCGCTGCCGCGGCTCGATCTCGCCGAGAACGCCGATATCCTGCGGACGATCGCGCAGCTGCCACCGGGACAGCGCCCGCCGCTCGTCATCGGCTTTGCGGCAGAGACGGAAAGCGTGATCGAGCACGCCAAGAAAAAGCGGAAGGCCAAGGGCTGCGACTGGATCGTGGCGAACGACGTGTCGCCGGAAACAGGTATCATGGGCGGCAACCGCAACACCGTGCACATCATTACAGCGACGGGTGTCGAGGACTGGCCACAGATGGACAAGGACAAGGTCGCCGAAGCGCTGGTCGCCCGCGCCGCCGAGGCGCTGGCCGGGATGACCGCCCATACGTGATTGCCGCCCGCGCAGCGCGCGGACGTGATGAGAGGTAAGGGTGACGCAGCACCCGCCTGATACCGAATTGGATATTGAATGCCCGTATTGAATGCCCGCCGGTGCCTCCGGCGCGCGATCATGTCGGTTTGGGTCAAGCGTTTCAGCGCAGGCCAGGTCCGATGTGGTTATGACTGCTGCTGGCGCTGCGACATTACGATCGCACCGGGCGGGATTTCTGTGTCCGCGACCTGGCGACCCGGCTCAACCTTGATCGCCACTGCGAGTGCTTCGGTCTGCCCACCCGATCGGGCACCGCGAATGGGAGCGGCTTCGTTGCCATCGCTGCCGACTGCGACGCGGACATAACGCTCCGTTGCGCACACGCCGTGCGACGGATCGAAGGCCAGCCATCCGAACCCAGGAAGGTGTGCCTCGGCCCAGGCGTGACCGGCTTCCCGATCGTCGCGATCAGAGCGTAAGTAGTAGCCGCTGACATAGCGTGCCGGCACGCCCATGGCGCGCGCTGCCGCGACGAAGATATGGGCAAAATCCTGGCAGACACCCTCTCGCTTCTCGAAGGCGTCGCCCGCGGTCGTGGCCTCAGTCGTCGCGCCGACGACGAACGTCATCGTTTCGCAGATCGCTTCATTGATGTGATGCAATCCGGCCAGCTTGTTGCCGCCCTCCGCGGCGATCGTCGCAGACGCGAAGGCGCGCAGTGCCGGCGTCGCCAGGGTCAGTGCCGTTTCGCGCAGAAACAGCCGATCGGGGAGCCGTTCGACGCTGCCGCGCACAAAACCGTTGGTATCGGTCGTGTCGACCTCACCTTCGACGAGAATGCGCAACGTATCGAACGGTCCGTCGACGAAAGCCATATGGGTTATGTTTCCGAATGCGTCTTCGCCACGGTCGAGCCGAGCGTCGGCGTCGATCGAAACGCGCCATTTGCGCACGAATTGCATTTCCGACGAGCGCGGGGTCATGCGCAACAGCTGCAGCGAGCCGCGCACCATCGCGTCGTAGGTGTAGGTCGTCTCGTGGCTGATCCTGATGCGCATCGATGGGGCCTAGTGTGGCGTCGCGCCTTAATTGACCTATGGCGCGGCGAGGTGGGAGTCAATTAAGGCGCGATAAACGCCACACTAAGCTCATGATTTTTCTAGTGGCCTTCATGTCGCGCCAAAACTGAACAACGTTGCGGCGGTGATGCAGTTTTGGCGCGACAGGCCACTAGTCAGGCGACGGAGAAGAGTGTCACGGTGTCTTTGTGGCCGGTGGCGATGACGCGGCGGCCGGGGGTCGCATGGTCGTCGGGGTTTGAGAGCCGGCCGGTGATTTGGCAGCCAGCATCGAGCTTGACGAGGGCGACTGCGTAGGCCCCTTCGGCGCGGAAGGCAGCCGGGGGGCGGCGGATCATCGTCCACGAAACCAGCGTGCCGGCACCGTCCACTGTGTGGGGCGCCAGCGCGCCGAAGCACTTCGGGCAGAGATCGCGCGGGCCCGAATCGAGCGTGCCGCACGCGGTGCAGCGGAGGACAGTGACGTCCATGGCCTTGGTCGCGGTCATCTTACGCATCGCTCCGTTCGAGGATGGATACGGTCACGGCGACGCCGGCGCCGCCGACGTTCTGCGCCATGCCGATGCTGGCGTTTTTGACCTGGTTGGCGTGTTTGCCGCGCAACTGCGTCACCACTTCGTAGAGCTGGCCGACGCCGGTCGCGCCCACGGGATGGCCTTTGCTCAGCAGTCCGCCGGACGCATTGATGGGGATCGTGCCGCCGACGCGGGTGCGTCCTTCGGCGGCCCACTTGGCGCCCATGCCGCGCGGCACGAGACCCAAGTCCTCGCTATGGACGACTTCGGCCATGGAGAAGCAATCGTGCAACTCCACCAGATGCACGTCTTTGGGCGTGATGCCCGCGGTTTCGTAGGCCAACTGCGCGGCGCGAAGGGTGGCTGGATAGCTCACAAGGTTCTCGTTGCCGGCGAGGCGGGCGGGGCCGCGTGTCTGGATCGCGGCGCGCACGCGGATCGGCAGATCGGCCGAGCCTTTCGCCCGGTCGGCGGCGACGATCACCAAGGCGGCCGCGCCATCGCTCACCGGGCAGCAGTCGTACAGTTGCAGCGGATCGGCGATGGGCGCGGACTGGCGGATCACCTCGGCCGTCAAGGTCGCGCCCATCTGCGCCAGCGGGTTGAGCAGGCCATTGGCCTTGTTCTTGATAACGACGGCTGAGACTTCATCGCGCGTCGTGCCGTACTTTGCCGCGTGCACCCGCCACGTCAGACCAAACAGGCCTGGAAACGTCAGCCCCGACGGCCCGTCGGCGCGATTGTCCATGGCGCAGTTGAGGGCGCTGGTCACCGCCGCGCCTGACGCGTGTGTCATCTTTTCGGCGCCGATCACCAGTGCCGCGTCGCATTGGCCCGTCTGCACGGCGAGCACTGCGTGGCGAAATGCGATGCCGCCTGACGCGCATGCGCCTTCGACCTTGGTGCACGGAATTGGCCCGAGGCCCAGTTCATCGGCGACGATCCCGGCCAGCACCTCCTGGCCGAGCAAGGGGCCGGCGACGAAATTGCCGAAATACACCGCGCCGATCTCGTGCCGCTCGAGGCCCGAGCGCACGATCGCGGCGTTGGCGGCCTCAACCGCCAGGCTCTCGATGGTGCGGCCGTCGTGCTTGGCGAAGGCGGTCGATCCGATGCCGGTGATGACGACGTCGCGCATGGCGCTCTCCTCATGGGGGTGTGGGCGCACAGCACCACAGCGCGGGACAGCCGTAAAGGGCCGTACAGCATGTCGTTGGGCGTGGACGGCTGCGCCGCTCTCCGATCATTCCAACCGGTCGGGCATGTATTGCTCTTTGGCGAGGTCGGAGAAGCGGGTGAACTGGCCTTCAAAGGCGAGCTGCGCGGTGCCGACGGCTGAGTGACGGGATTTGCCGAGGATGACTTCGGCCTTGCCGTAGACTTGCGCCATATGTTGCTGCCATTCGGCAAACTTCGGGTCGCCTTCGTTCGGCTTGATGCGCTCGTGGTAGTATTCCTCGCGATAGACGAACATCACCACGTCGGCGTCCTGCTCGATGGAGCCGGATTCGCGCAAGTCGGACAGCTGCGGGCGCTTGTCCTCGCGCTGCTCGACCTGACGGGAGAGCTGGGAGAGCGCGATCAGCGGTACGTTGAGTTCCTTGGCCAGCGCCTTGAGGCCAGTGGTGATCTCGGTGACTTCCTGGACGCGGTTGGCCTGCGAGGACTTGCCGGAGCCGGCGAGCAATTGCAGGTAGTCGACGATCAGCAGGCCGAGGCCCTTCTGGCGCTTGAGCTTGCGGGCGCGGGCGGCGAGTTGGGCGATGGTGATGCCGCCGGTCTGGTCGATGTAGAGCGGGATCTGCGCCATGCGTTGCGACACCTCCACCAGCGTCTTGAATTCGCGCTCGTCGATCAGGCCTCGGCGGATTTTCTCAGACTGCACGCTGGCCTGTTCCGATAGAATGCGCGTGGCCAATTGCTCGGCGCTCATTTCGAGCGAGAAGAAGGCGACCACGCCGCCATCGTGCTGCGGATCGTCCTTGTCCAGCTCCGGCCGCGCCTCGATGGAACGCAGCCGCGCGTCGGCGACGTTGAACGCGATATTGGTGACGAGGGCGGTCTTGCCCATCGACGGACGGCCGGCCAGCACAATGAGATCCGATTTCTGCAAGCCGCCCATCTTGCCGTCGAGGTCACGCAGGCCGCAGGAAATTCCGGAGAGACCGCCGTCTCGCTCGTAGGCGGCGTTGGCCATTTCGATGGCGGTGCGCAGCGCATCGTTGAAGCCCTGGAAGCCCTGACCGAACTTGCCGGTTTCGGCGAGCGAAAACAGCTTGCCCTCGGCCTCCTGGATTTGTGATTCGGGCGGTGCATCGACGGGGCTGTCGTAGGCGGTGTTGACCATGTCTTCGCCGATGGTAATCAACTGGCGGCGAATGGCGAGATCGTAGATCGTCTGCCCGTAATCCTTGGCGTTGATGATGGTGGTGGCGTTGGCGGACAGGCGGCCGAGATACATCGGCACCGTGAGCCCGTTATCGATCTGTTCGTGATGATCGAAGAATGTCTTCAGCGTGACGGGGGTGGCCTGCTTGCCGGCGCCGATCAGCTTGGCTGCAGTTTCATAAATTTCGGCGTGCACGGGGTCGAAGAAGTGCTCGACCTTGAGGAAGCCAGAGACGCGGTCGTGCGCCTCGTTGTTGACGAGGATCGCTCCGAGCAGTGCTTGCTCGGCTTCGATGTTGTGCGGGGCCGAACGGAAGGACAGCGGTCCATCGGCGGCGATCTGGGGGGCGTCGGAAACAACGCGGGCGACGTTGCGCTGGGCGCGGGCGAATGATGGGTTTGTCATGCGCCGATTTGTAATCGATTCGGGGAAGCGCAAGTAGTTCCGTGGTTCACTTCCCCGACTTATTCCCCGTTATCAACAGCGGCTCCAATCAGCGCTTGCGTCGGGCACTTCAGCATGTGCAGCCGCGCGCGCGGGTTGTGCGTGGTCGCATCATTGACGGAACAACGGCAGCTCGGCGGTTTGGGCGGTGCGCAAGCCGCCGCTCAACGCGCCGGTCAGCAACTCCGGCCCGATATCGCGCGCCATCGTCTCCGGCACCACCCACATCGTATAAGTGGTGGTCGTTATCGGACGCGCGCACGACAGCCGCCCCTCGATCACGCGGCGCTGCCG
>JANYHP010000063.1 GCA_025359005.1 Hyphomicrobiaceae bacterium
CTCGGGCAGCGAGAGGCGGCGATCGTGGACGCACAGACGCCACAGGCCATTGATCGGACACATTTCCGCAATCCGTGACCGCGTCCGCCGCCGCGATGCGACAGTTGCAAGGGATGGGCTTGGCCATGCTTGACAGCACGCCACCGGCATCGCGCCTGGGTGCGCCGCTCAGAACATCTTGCCGGGGTCGAAGGTGAGCAGCATGAAGTCCCAGCCGCCGGCGTAGAGGTCGGGCGGCAGGTTGGTGTAGGGCTGGCACTCGATCAGCGCGCGGCGAGCGCTGTTGGCGGCGTCTTCGAACTGCGGGCCAGTGCCGGAATTGGTCACGCGCGGCTCGCCGATCAGCTGGCCTTGCGGGTTGAGCTTGAACTCCACCTTGACGATCAGCTTGGCCGCGCCTTCGAGGCCCGCGTTGATGTTCCAGCACCGCCGCACGTTGTTCTTCATCAGCAGGTTGAGCATCGACAACTTGTCGGCCGTCAAAACCGTGTCGGTGCCTTCGGGCGCGCCGGCCGATGGACCCCTGGCATTGGCGGCGGTCTTGGTGCCCGCGGCTGCAGCGGCCTGCGCGCGGCGGTCGATCAAGGCCTTGGGCGGCGATGCGGTCGCGGACTTGTCCGGCGTCGTCTTGAGGACGTCGTTGACCAGGGAGGCAAGGTCCTGCTTCTTCGGCGGCGCCTTGGGGGGCGCCTTGGCCGGAGGTGGCGCAGGCTTGGGCTGCACCTTCTGTGGGACCGGCGGCTTGGGCGGTGTCGGCGGCTTGGGCGGCTCGGGCTTCGGCGGTGGTGGCTCGGCAGCAGCCGCCGCTGCCAGATCGCCGATTGGATCGGGTTTCGGCGGCTCGACCTTCGGCGGTTCGACTTTGGGCGGCTCAGGCTTCGGCGGTTCCACTGCGGCCTTCTCAATGGCTTGCGCGATCGGGTCGGGTTTGGGCGGCTCGGGTGCGGGCGGCGGCGGCGCTGCGGCCTGCGGCGGCGGGGGCGGCGTTGGCTTTGGGGGGTCTTTCTTGGGCGGCTCCTTGGCGGGGCCGTCCTTGCCTTCGGCTTCAAGGTTTTTGGCTTCGCGATCGCCTTGTTTAAGGCGCACAAGGTCGCCCTCGGTGATGATGGCAACCTCGACCGGCTCGAGCTTAGGCACTTCCAATTTCGGAGTGCTGATCACGGCAAGCAGGGCCCAGCCAAGAAGCACGGCGTGCAACAGGAGCGATGCTGGAATGCCGAGGCGCACGCGTGGCTCAGCCTCCGTTGCCGGCTTCGGTGACGAGCGACATCTTCCGGAAGCCCGCCTCGCTGATGCGGGCCAGTACCCTGGTGACGACACCATACTCGGCAAGATTGGCGCCGCGCACGAACACGGCGTCGTCAGTGCCACCGCGGGCGGCTGCGATCGCCTTCAATTTGGTGGCGAGGTCGTCCAGTGACGTGGCGGCTTTCTCCTCCTGGCCGATGAAGATTTTGCCATCCTTGGCGATGGAGACGACGAGCGGTTCCTTGTTCTGGCTCTCGATCTGCTTGCCCATGGCTTGCGGCAGGTCCAGGGGCACGCCAGTGGCCATCATGGGGGCTGTCACCATGAAGATGATCAACAGCACGAGCATCACGTCGACGAAGGGCGTTACGTTGATTTCGGCCATGGGCGCGTGCCCCTTGCGGCGTCCGCGCCGGCCGCCACCATTTCCACCGGTCTTGATGCTCGCACCCATTCCGGGCTCCTTGCGTCAACTGCGTATCGCCCTGGACCCGCACTTATAAAGCGGGTTTCAAAAGGGCTCGCCCTTTTGCGGGGTGAAGGGGCGGCGCCCCTTCGTTGTTTCTCGCATCACGTGCGCACGTCGATCTGCCGCGACACAATCGCTGCGAACTCGTCGGCGAAGGTTTCCAGCCGCTGTCCGAGGCGCGACGAATCGGCAGAAAATTTGTTGTAGAAAATCACGGCGGGGATGGCCGCGAGAAGTCCAAGTGCGGTCGCGAACAGCGCCTCCGCGATGCCCGGCGCGACGACAGCCAGCGATGTATTTTTCGAGCCGGCAATGGCCGTGAAGCTCGACATGATGCCCCATACGGTGCCGAACAGGCCGACGAACGGCGCGGTGGAGCCAACGGTTGCGAGGAATAGCAGCCGACGGTCGAGTTGCTCCATCTCGCGACTGATCGTGACGTCCATTACCTTTTCGACGCGCATCTGGATGCCGCCCAGCGCGCGGATGTTGCCTTCCACCGAACGCTTCCACTCGCGCATGGCGGCGACGAACAGGCTGGCCATGGAGAACGTGCGGCCGCGTGAAAGGCCGGCGTACAGCTCATCGAGTGACTGGCCGGACCAGAACAGCTGCTCGAACTTGTCGGCTTCCTTGCGGGCGCGGCGGAAGGCGAAGATCTTTTCAACGATGATCGCCCATGACCAGATCGAGGACAGCAGCAGGCCGAACATGACGGCCTTGACGACCGGATGGGCGGTCCAGAACATGTCGAGGAACGACATGTTGCCGGTGTTCACCGTGATCTGCGCGCCTAGGGTATCTGCCAGAAACATGTCCCCGCCCGTCTCCTGCAAGTGCTGCCGGCCAAGATGCCTGTGGGTCGCCTGCGCCCTGCCGCGACGGGCCCGAGGCACCGGTCGCTGGGCGCACGCCCGCAGCGTGGCCGATAAGGCCCCGCGGCACCGCTCTATCAGCTGTTCCAATGTGGTGAAATGACGACCCGAGCGGGTTCCGCGCCGCGACGGAGTTATCCACCGGCAGGGTGTCGCTGACGGAGCCAGGGGCGGTGGGTGCTGGGGACGCCCGTCCGGGCATCGGTTCGGTTAACAAAATCAGAGATTCCAGTGAATGCGGTTACGGCCACAAATTTGCCCCCTGGTGACCATTTCATGTTCTGGCTAGGTGGGGTGCGACTTTTTGTTTTTGCGCATGCAAGGGGCCTCCAGGCGCGATTGCTGGCCACCACAAGGGGTGAGTCTCGCTCCCGGTCTTGGTGGTGTTGCCGCGTGGCGCAGGATCCGGAAAAACAGCGATAATTCATCATGTTGCTGGTTAATGCGTCGCGCGAGTGGCTTGCTCGCGGAAATCCGGCTAGGCAGGCCGCCTCTGCAACTCTGATCGTTCGAGGTTTTGATGCGGCGTCGTTCTGTTTTCGGCTTGGTGCTGCCGCTGCTGGCGGCGCTGGGGACTGCTCCGGCGGCGCAGGCGCTGCAATGCGGTGATGGCGGCGGCGGGTTCGAGGGCTGGCTGTCGGCGTTCAAGGGGGAGGCCGCCAAGCAGGGCATTTCAGCGAGTGCCATCAACGCAGGCCTCGCCGGTGTCAGCTACGATCCGACCGTGATCCGGTTGGATCGCTCGCAGCGCTCGTTCAAGCTGAGCTTCGAGCAATTCTACGCCAAGCGCGTCGATGGTGCCCTAATCGCGCGCGGCCGCAGCCTGATGCAGACCCATGCGGCGACGCTCGCCCGCATGGAAGCCCGCTTTGGTGTGCCGCGGGAAATCGTCATGGCGATCTGGGGGCTGGAGACCAACTACGGGCGGGACACCAGCGGCCGCTACTCGATCATCCGCTCGCTGGCGACGTTGTCCTACGATTGCCGACGGTCGGCCTTCTTCACCGGACATCTGCTCGACGCGCTGCGCATCGTCCAGCGTGGCGACATGGGCCCGGGGGAAATGC
Source organism: Hyphomicrobiaceae bacterium (assembly GCA_025359005.1). GTDB lineage: Bacteria > Pseudomonadota > Alphaproteobacteria > Rhizobiales > Hyphomicrobiaceae > JABFRJ01. The sequence continues at coordinate 3,660 of JANYHP010000063.1, forward strand.
GCGGCGGTTGGGCCGGCGAGATCGGCCAGACGCAATTCCTGCCGACCCCGTACGTAAAATACGCCGTCGACTTCGATGGCGATGGCCGCCGAGACCTCGTGCACAGCGTGCCTGATATCCTCGCCTCGACGGCGAACTTCCTCAAGGGACACGGCTGGCGCGCGGGACAGGGCTGGGAGCCCGGCTCGGCGAACTACGGCGTTCTGGCTGAGTGGAACAAGGCCGAAGTCTATCAGCGGACGATTGCGGCGATGGCCGGCAAGATGAAGGGTGGCTGATCCTTGAGCGTTGGTGGCGCGACGGAAATCCGCCACGCTAGCCGTTGAGTTGTTATCTGGTGCAGGTTCGCCCCGCAAGGCGGGCTGCATTCACGAACCGACCCGTCAAACGAACTGGGAGTTCCCTAACATGCGCAAAGTTCTACTCGCCGTCGTCACCCTCGGCACGCTGGCCGCAGCTCTCGTGCCGGCCGACGCCATGCCAACACCACGCATCGTTGCTCAGGACGAGGCGTCCATCGCCACCGTCGTGCGCGACGGCTGCGGCTGGCGCCGTCATTGGAGCCCGCGCTTCCGCCGCTGCGTCTGGGACGGCCGCTGAGTGCCCGACTGGCTGACGCGCCGCTCGGTGTGGCCATGACATGCCAGTGTCACGCGGATGTGTGAGACACGCAGCATGTTGCAGGGCAAGGTGTGAGTAGGCGTTATTGCCAGGGCATGATCGATGCGCCCTTTGCCGGGAGATCCCCGGCGGAGGGCGTATTTTTGATGCGTGAGCAGCGACGGGTCACGGCATGAACGATGCGGCGTTGATCAACCCGGCGCACACAGCGGCCGCGGCAAAGCACAGCGCGCCCGCCGTGTTGTTGGTCTCGATTGTCTGCGGCAGCAGGCGGTACATGGCCTTGAACACAAGCAACTGCACCACCGACGCGATGATGCCCCAGGCGAGAAAGCCAAGGAACTCGGCGTGCATGTAGGACGCCATGAGGATCGGGCACGTGAAGCCGAGCATGGCGCCGCTGAGCGAAATGGCCGGCGCCATATGACCCTCGGCGATCTCGCGCGCCTCGTCGTAGGGTGTCACCCACATGTAGAGCAGCGTGAACACCGCCAGCATGGCCAGCCCGGTGGCGAGATAGCCAAAAAACAGCAGCAGGCCTTCGAGGTTTGCGAACATGGCCATGGGGCGGGTCTCCAAATGGGTTGCGGGAAGCCTATCATGCGAAGCCGATCGCCAACCGGCGGCCTATCCGATGATCGCATGGGGCACGAAACGCGACGTGTTCTGTGTGATGCGGCCGGCGTCCTCGCGGATGCCGATGCCGCAGGGTTTATCACCCACGATCCAGCTGCCGATGACCGGCGTCTGCCCATCGAAGGCGGGCATGGAGGCGAGGGCCTGCACGACAGCGTTTGCTGCATCATAGGGCCCCGCAGTGGCTTCGAGCACCGAGCCGTCGGCCACCAGCGTGATGTTGCTGCCCTCACGCGAGGCCAGCGGCTTCAGCACAAAGCTGCCACCGAGCCGGGACGCGGCCGGATCGTCGGCAAAATAGCTTTCGAGCAGATTGGGGTGGCCGGGTGTCATCGCCCACAGCAGCGGCAGGATGCCCTTGTTCGACAGAATGGCTTTCCACGGCGGCTCGATGAAGCGCGTCCGGTGCATGGCAGGCGCTGTGAAGAAGTCCTCGGCGAACATCCA
>JANYHP010000068.1 GCA_025359005.1 Hyphomicrobiaceae bacterium
GCGCGCTTCGTCGGACGCGAGGAACAGCGCGGTATTAGCGACATCGACAGGTTCGGCGAGGCATTTGAACGGATGCATGGCGCGGATCTCGTCCTTGGCGCGCTCGGGGCCGAACACACTGCTGGCACGCTTTTCGACCAGCGGCGTCCACACGTAGCAGGGGTGGATGGCGTTGATGCGGATGTTGTAGCCGTGACGGGCGCACGCGACGGCGGCCTGCTTGGTCAGAGCACGCACGCCACCTTTGCTGCTGCCATAAGCGGCGCCGCCGGGCGTGCCGATGTAGGCCGCGACCGACCCCATATTGACGATCGAGCCGCCGCCCGTCGCCTTCATGGCGCGCACGCCCTCGCGCGTGCCGAGGAAGGTGCCGTTGAGGTTGACCGCCAGAACGCGCTTCCAGCTGTCGAGCGTGATCTCCTCGAACGTCGCGGGCGGAGGTTCGGCGATGCCGGCGTTGTTGACGAGAATATCGAGACGTTCGTGCTTCTTCACGATGCCGTCGACGATCTTCTTCCAGTTGGCTTCGTCGCGCACGTCGAGCGTTGCCGATGTGCCCTTGCCCGCGAGCAATTTCGCGGCGGTCTTGGCCTGTGCCGCATCGATGTCGGCGATGATGACAAGCGCACCTTCCTCCGCGAGCCGCCGAGCGATCGCGAGGCCGATGCCGCTGGCACCACCCGTCACCAGAGCGATCTTGCCGAGGACACGACCGGAGACTGTGCTCATCATTGGTCTCCGTCGATGCGCCGCGTGACATAGAGCTGGATCGGGATCACCAACAGCATCAAGCCGCCGACCACGATCATCGACAAGGCCGCCGCACCCGGCAAGTCGGGAAAATCCCACCGCAGATAAATCGCAGATGCGGCCACGACATTCGTCGACGTCAGCAGCAGCAGCGGGAACGTCAGATCACGCGCGCTGTGTGCGACCACCCACAGCCATGTGTTGATGATCTGCGGCCAGACCATGGGAAACAGAATGCGCCGCAAGCCGGTCGCCCATGACGCGCCACTGACGTGCGCCGCGTCTTCGAGTTCCTTGTGGATCTGAACCAATGCCGCATTCATCGTGCGCGCCGCGAACGCGAGATAGATCGTCATGTGCCCGACGACGAGCACCCAGATTGTGCCGTGCAGCGGCGTGCGCAAAAAGATCAGCAACAGCGCGATCGCCATGACAACGGGCGGGATGGCCATCGGCGCAAACGACATCATGTCCAGCAGCCGACCCATCGTGCCGCCACCGCGGACCGCGAACCAGCTGACGAGGCAGGCCATGACGACGACGATTGTGGCGCTGGTCAGGAACAGAAGTACCGTGTTGCCGAGCGCGCGCAACGCTTGCGGCTGGGAGAGCACGGATCGGTAGGCGTCGAGGCTGACGTTGCCGAGTTCGCTCCACGCGGGCAGACGATAAAACGGGAACAGGCTCGCCCAGAGCAGGATCAACAGTGGCGCAAGCATGATGGCAAAATACAGAACGACGCCACCGACGGCCATCACGCGCTGTAAGCCTTTGAGTTGGATGCGGCGGGGACGAAAGCCTTTGCCGGTGACAGTGCGGAAGCGTTCGCTCGACCGCGTGACCCGCGCATAGAGCACCATCAGCCCCATCGCGAGCACGAGCAGGCAGACACCGAACGCCGAGGCAAGGCCGTAGTTGGGGATGCCGCTGTCGGGTGACGCCGCCGTGTAGATGCGCGTGCTGAGCACCGGAATCCGTGCGGTCAGGCCGATGATCATCGGCAGGTCGAACGATTGCACCATCGCCATGCCGAGGAAAATGCCGACGGAGAGAATGCCCGGTGCCAACAGCGGCGCGGTGATGCGGGCGGCAATCGCCGCGCGGCTTGCGCCCGAGACATAGGCTGCGTCTTCGAGCGTCGGGTCCATGTTGCGCAGCAGGCCGCTGAGCATGACATACGCGGTCGGTACCAGGCTCAAGCCCGCAATGATGATGAGAGCTGCCATGCAGTACGGTGTAAGCGGCGCTCGCTCCAACCCGAACACGGATCGCAGCGCGACATTGAGAACGCCGCGGCCGGGATTGATCAGCAGGATCCAGCCGTAGCCGAACACCAGCGCCGGCACCGCCATCCACGAATACATCAGCACGCGCACGGTCGTGCGGCCGGGCATGTCGGTTCGCTCAGTCAGGAACGCGATGACCACGGCGATGATGACGGCGACAACGACGCTGCCGCCTGCGTAGGCGAGCGTGTTCCAGATCAATTGCGCGGTGCCTGGTCGCAACGCGACATCGCGGTAGTGCTCCAGCGTCGGCGCACCCCATAGCAGCGGTGCTGCGGCACGTGGCTGGATGCTGGTAACGACGAGGATGAGCAGTGGGCCGGCGATGAGCAGTAACAGCACGACGAATAGGAGCGCCTGTGCGATGTTACGAGCGTCCCATCGCTCGACACTCGCTGCAGGCCGCGAACCGCTGACCGCCGTCATGACTGCGCCTCGCGCGGCACCACGACACAGCGGTCGGCGGGAATGTGCAGCCACAGGCGCTCGCCGTCGACGAACGTCTGATACGGATCGAGTGACACGCGCAGCAGTTCGGTGCCGACCGTTACTTCCGCCTCGATGCTGTCGCCGATGTATGATTGCCGCCGCAATTGGCCCTCGAAGACGTTTGCGACCACGTCGGTTCGCTGCTTGCTCGCTGTGATGACATGCGGGCGGACGACGACCGTCACAGCGCCATCGATTGCGGCACGCTCCGTACGCACGACGCCGAAACTTGTGGTGATGGCGTCACCCTTGGCCATGCCGTGCACGAGGTTGCTGCGCCCCATGAAATCCGCTGTAAAGGCATTCGTTGGCCGCAAATAGACGTCCTGCGGCGTTCCCTTCTGCACGATGCGCCCAGCTTGCATCACGACGATGGTATCGGACATCGCCATGGCTTCGAGCTGGTCATGCGTCACGAACAGGGTTGTGATGCCGAGCGACTTCACGAGCTGGCGGATTTCCACGCGCATGGCGTCGCGCAGTTTGGCATCGAGGTTGCTCAGCGGCTCGTCGAGCAGTAGTAGGCTCGGCTCGTTTACAAGCGCGCGCGCAAGGGCGACACGTTGTTGCTGCCCGCCACTCAGGTGCGGCGCGGGGCGGTTCGCGTAATCCTGCAGCTTGACGAGTGCCAACGCGTCCATGACGCGGCGGCGGACATCGCCCTTGGGCGCCGACTTCGCGCCGTGCACGAGCGGGAACGCGACATTGTCGAACACCGTCAGATGCGGCCAGATCGCATAGGATTGGAAGACCATGCCGAGGTTGCGGCGATTGGCCGGCACGAGGATCGCCTCGGCGCTGCAGTAAACGGTCGAGCCGCCGAGTTCGATCTTGCCGCCGGTAGGCGTTTCGAGGCCGGCAATCGACTGCAACGTAGTCGTCTTGCCGCAACCGCTCGGGCCGAGGAGCGTGAAGAATTCGCCCTTGGCAACGTCGAATGAAACGCTATCGACCGCGCGTGCAGCACTGCCGCCCTGGCGCCCAGCATAGACCTTCTCGAGATTGCGGACTGAGAGCATCGTGCTGCATCACTGACGGAGCGAGGGCCGCGTTGCTGCGATTACTTTGTCTGCCCGGAAATGAGCAGGTTGATCGCCTCGCGCAACTTACCCGATTCGACGGTGTCTTCGAGCTTTGTCGGCTGCGCGACCTTGGCGCCCGAGCGTGCGACTTGCTCAGCGATCATCTTCGGCAGAGCCGCTGTCGGATCACCCGGGCGATCCATCGGCTCGAACTTGTTGCCGACAGCACTGCCTTCGGCGGCCAGCCAAGCGGCGAACAAGCGCGCCGTATTCGGGTTCGGCGAGCTGTCCGGCACGTAGACGTGCACCTGTGATACCGGAATGTAATCCGCGAACAGGCGATATTTCAGCGGCTCGTTCTTGCGCACGCTCGTCTCGGCAACCGGCGAAACCGTGACCCCAACAGGCACGACACCCGTTACGACAGCGCGCGCAACGGAGGGCGTGCCCTTTTCAAGTACGGGCTTATTTGCGAGCAGCTTCTTGGCAAATTCCAATGTCGCATCTGAGCCCATGGCGTAGCTCGTGACATCGAGTGGCACGAGGAAGAACGCGTTGAACGCGAATTTGCCTTGCCATGCGGGCTCGGCGAGATCGGTCAGCTTGGTCGGCAGCTTGTCGTCGGCAATCAGCGTCGGATTCCAGGCCAGCACGTAGGCGACTTGCTGATACGCGAGGGCCGTACCCTTGAACTCGCCGATGACGCGATCCTCCAGATCTTTAACCGCCGGCATGGCAGCGCCGAACGTCTGCGCCCACGGATAAGGTTTGATCAAACCGGCCTTGGTCGCTGCTGCGACCTCCTCGATGGCACCGCCGCCGATGATGTCGACGCTGACAGCACCGCCGCCTTTTTCAGCGATCGCACGCGTGTTGGACTGCACAGGCGCGTTCGGCACCCATTCCAATTTGGTGTCGAGGCCGAAGCGCGCATTGAACGCATCGATCAGCGCCTTGTGTGTTTCAGGCAGGCGTGGCGCCACGATCCATGCGACCAGCTTGCCCTCCTTTTTCGCGCCCGCGACGATCTCGTCGTAGGTCGTCCCGAGCTTGGATTGCGCCAGTGCTGGATTGATACCCAGAGCCGCGGTGATCGCCAGCGCTGCCGCGCCGTTGAACGCCCGCCGTGTCAAGCGCGTGTCTGACATGTGTGTCGAAGTCATGCGTTCCTCCTTCGTAATCGTTTGCCCGTTCGGGTCATTGACGTGTTTCAGGTATCGCCGCGCGACGTCCGCGTACGGTATCGAAGATCGATTCCGCATCATCGCCGATGCTGTCGCCACGCCATGCGACGTACTGATCAGGCCGGACGAGCGCGAGCGCTGCGCCGTATGTGGCGGCGATGTCGCTCGAAACGTTGAGCGTGCTCAGTGGGACATTCGAAATTGCCGCCTGCCGCGCCAGCAGCGTCACCAGCGCTTTGTCAGCCGCATCGCTATGCAGCAGCGTAAAGTCCGGCCCAAAATGGTCGTAGAGCGATGTGCCATCGGGCATCCACGCGTGCGGCGCGCGCGCGCCTGGACTGGCCGACGACGTGTACGTCATTGGATCGTGTGTCGGCGGCGCTGTGCCGTCAGGAACGACAATCGGCGAGCCCCGATAGGACATGCCGAGGGCCATTCCAAGTCCGCGAAACTCGCGTTGCTTGGCAGTTTTGAGTTGAGCCGCCAATTGCTCTCGCGCCGCAGCCCCGCCCGCCGTATCCGCTTCGAGGGCGCCGCCTTTGAGATATGCGCCGAAAAAGCTGAGGTTCTCGACGGCCTCTTCGATCGTCAGGCGATGCACCGGTCGGCGCTCCGATTCGAAGCTATCGAGCAGTGCCGGTCCGCCCCATCCCTGTACCGTGGCAGCCAATTTCCAGCCGAGGTCAGCGGCGTCGGCAATGCCGAGATTCATGCCGTATCCGCCGAATGGTGGATGCAGATGGCACGCGTCACCGATGAGGAACATCCGCCCGCGCGCATAGCGATCAGCGATCAGACTATGCGCAAGCCAAGGATCTTTGGTGATGATCTCGAAGGGCATGTCACGCCCGAGCGATGCGGTGACACGGCGCCGGATCTCAGCGTCGTCCAATGTCAGATCCTTCGGCATGGGCGTGCCCCAGAACCAAAGATCCCCGGTGTCCATCGGTCCCATCAATGCGGGCGCATCAGCGTTGATCGTCCAATACATCAGCGCGTCGCCATGTGGCTGTGCGGCTTGCAAGCCGGGCATGCGCAACACGAGGCCGAGCACCGAGGCGAAACCGTGCTCGCCCGTGTAGCGCGCGCCGATCAGCTCGCGCACTTTGCTGCGCGCGCCATCTGCACCGACGAGATAGCGGACGTGGATTGTCGTCACTTGTCCGCTGCGCACATCTGCCACGTCGGCCCGCACACCCGATGCTTCGTCAACAGCCGTCATGAGCCGCGCACTGAAGCGCAGCCGGACGCTTGGCAGGCTCGCCGCATGATCGCGCAGTACGGCCTCGAACTTGTATTGGGGAATCCACTGTGAGGCTTCCGCATATCGCTCATCCCGCTCGCGCGACATGAACAGTGCATTTTCAAAGCGCGCGATCTGGTGGCCGAACAAGCGTGTCGTGAAAACGACGTTGGGTTGATAGGTCGCTGGCAATGGGCCAGCGGCACGCACATTCTCCGCGATGCCCCAACGGCGCATGTGCTCCATCGAGCGGATATTGACGGTCTTCGCCCGCGGATTGACGCCGACACGATCGTTCTGCTCGACGATGATCACCTTGACGCCGCGGCGGCCGAGTTCGATCGCGAGCGAAAGCCCCGACGGTCCCGCGCCGATGATCAGCACGTCCGCATGGTCACTGCTGTTCGGTGATCCGGACATCGCAACCTCTCACATCGGCTCGCTGGCGATCGGACTGCGCAACAGACCGATCCCCTCGACCTCGACTTCACAGACGTCACCGGGCTTCATGAAGACCTGCGGCTTGCGCATGCCACCGACGCCTGCGGGCGTTCCGGTTACGATAACGTCGCCTGCCTCCAGCGTCATGGCTTCGCTCAGCGTCGAGACCAATGTCGCCACATCGAAGATCAAATCGTCCGTGCTGGCGGACTGCATCACTTGCCCATTGAGTCGTGTCGTCAGGCGCAAGCCCTTGGCACCAGCCGGGACCTCATCTGCCGTCACGAACGACGGCCCGAACGCACCCGTCGCGTCGAAGTTCTTGCCGATGGTCCATTGCAGCGTGCGCATCTGATAATCGCGCACTGAGACGTCGTTGAAAACCGAATAACCGGCGACGTGATCGAGGGCCCGCCCTTTGGAAATGTGCCGCCCGCCGCGGCCGATGACGGCGACGAACTCGCCCTCATAGTCGAGCTCTGTCGAGACGTGTGGTCTGACCACTGGTACATCGTGGCCGACCAGACTGCTGTTCCAGCGCGCGAAGATGGTCGGGTATGTCGGCAATTTGTGGCCGGTTTCGTTGGAATGATCGACGTAGTTCAGTCCGACGCAGATGATCTTCGGCGCTGCGCGGAACGGCGCGAGGTAGGTTACGCGCGCTGCATCGATCGTGGCTGCGTTGGCGAGCACGCCGTGAGCGGCGACGAGAGCCTCGCGTCCGAGCGGCACGAGATGATCGAGCGCCCCCGGGAACTTGGCTGCTGATTTCGACAGGCCGGTCAGTCGTCCATCCGTGCGTTGGACGGCAAGCCCTTCCCCCTGGGCATCTCGGTAAGCGACAAATCGCATGCTCGTGCCTCCATGACGTCGCGCACTGTTGGAGCGATATATGGATAACGTCAACTAAAATCTATTTCTTGCATCGCTATCTGATATCGAGCATTCATGGCAGGACCACGATGGAGGTTGCGGCGCCATGCCCGCCAAAAATGATGATCGACTGCCGATGCCACAACGCACCGCGCGACGCACGCAAACGTCGAGCCGCACGACACTGATCTATGAGCAGATCCGCGCCGATATTTTGGCCTGTCGCCTCCGACCCGGGCAGCGGTTGAATATCGGCGAGCTGTCACAGTCGCTCGGTGTCAACCTTGGCGCTGTACGAGAGGCCCTTTCACGACTGACCAGCGAAGCCCTTGTCGTCGCAGAGCCACAACGCGGCTTTGCGGTCGCTTCTATTTCGGCGGCAGACCTCACCGATCTCACCCGCGTGCGCATCGACATCGAGACGCAGTGCTTGCGCCGCTCACTGCAAGTGGGTGGACTGGATTGGGAGACACGACTCGTCGCAGCCCATCACGCATTGTCGCGGACACCGGCCGCCGTCAAAGGTGATCCGTCCCGGGTTGCCGACACCTGGGCAACTTTACATGACGCGTTTCATGAAGTGCTCGTCTCCGTATGCGACAGCCCGTGGCTACTGCGCATTCGGCGGTCGTTGTTCGCTCAGTCTGAACGCTATCGCCGCTTGTCGCTGCCGCTTGCCAAGCAGCCGCGTCGCGTCGACCAGGAACACGCCGCACTATTGGAAGCGGCACTTGCGCGTGAAATCGACCAAGCCGAGGACATCATGCGTCGGCACCTGACAAAGACGACTGAGACTTTGCTTCGGCTCAGTGTCGTCGAGGACGGGCATGGCGACCTCCGGCGCGCACCTTCGCGTGGCGCGCACGCCGTTGCGAACCCGGCACCGAAGCGGTTGCAGCGGAAACATAGCCGCACGGCATCGAGGAACACAAAATGAAGACGCCCGCCTTCCACCACGTGAACCTCAAGACAACGCGCTTACAGGCGATGATCGACTGGTACGTCGCCGTCGTCGGCATGCGTGTCACGCATCAAGCCCCTGTCGGCGCCTGGCTCACCAACGACGCGGCAAATCATCGGCTCGCGCTGCTCTCCCTGCCAGGATACGCCGACGATCCGGAAAAGGAGCGCCACACGGGGCTGCACCATACGGCGTTCGAGTACACATCGCTCGCCGACCTCTACGACAGCTATCGACGCCTTGAGCAGCACGGCCTCAAGCCGCGCGTCTGCCTCGATCATGGCATGACCACGTCATTGTATTATGCCGATCCCGACGGCAACCTCGTCGAGCTGCAGGCTGACAACTTTGGTGATTGGTCAAAGTCGACGGCATGGATGGCGACATCGTCAGAATTCGCCGCCAATCCGATCGGCGTGCCGTTCGATCCTGCGAAGGTCTATGCCGCTTATGCGGCTGGTGCCGCCCCGCAAGACTTGCAGAAGCGCGTCATTGCGGGCGAATTCCCGGCAGCCATGCCGGATCTAGCTGCGCCGGGTTCGTGACGCGTACGGTAGCGTGATAGTCCAAACACTTTGAGAAGCGAGGAATCGAGATGCGGTACAGCCTCTTTCAATTGCCCACATTCCTCGGCGCCCATTTCAACGCCGATCTGGATGTCGGTGAGGCGGGAGAGACCGCGCCACATGACGATGTTTCCGGGAGGCGGATCGCCAGCCCTGGCAAGGTAGCCGCCGAGGCGCGCAAGCTTCGTGAGATAGTGCGACAGCGTTCGTCGTCGCGCTCGTGCCGGGTCCGGGACGAGGCGATCGAGCACGCGGATCTCTGTTCCGGTCAGTGCCGTATGCGGCGATGCGTCCGGCATCGTCCGGTTCAGCATCGTCAGCCAGAAGACGCGCCAGCTGAGAATACAGAACAGTGCGATCAGATTGGCGAGGCGGTCTGCGGTTCTGAGCTTCGAGTCCTCCGCCTTGCAGCCGGACTTGGGGATCTTGTGGAACACTTCGATCTTCCAACGCATGGCGTACCAATCGAGCTTCTCGATCGCCTCGGCGCGCGAGCGCACTTGTAGGTCTGTGATCAGTTTCCATTCGATCGGCTTGCGTCCCTTCGGCGCGCCACGCTCAACCGCGTGGATGACGGTGAGATCGAGTTCCGGATACTGTTTCTGCTTACCGATCGGCGGCAAGACACGGATGCGCGCGGCAACTTCAGTTCAAGCGTCGCGCGGCAGACCTCACCATGTTCGTCGCGCGCTTCAATTGCGTGCAATCCCTTCACTGCGACTTCGTCCATCTCGTCGGCGATCGTGTGTTCGCCGTCGCCTGCAAGGCGATCGACGCAAGTTCGCACCCCGAAGTGCGCGCTGAGTTCACGGGCCTTGCAGTAAAGCTCGTAGATGTCGCTTTCCCGGTCACCGACGTGGACGCAGCGCTTCGGTGCCGCGAGCAGCGCGGTCGAATGCTCCAAGTTCTGCAGCCAGCGCACGCTTTCCTACTTCTCGATCGGCACCCGCGTCGGGTTAATCTTGGTCTTGAGCGCGCGCGCGCCCTTAAACTTCTTGCGGCTCCAGAACTTGATCGCAGCGACGCCGAGCGGCAGGCCGTCGGTCGTCACGGCAAGACTTGAATGCATGAGAATGCCGCAGATGGAATGCACGCGTTTGCGGCCGTCTTTACGTTTGCGGGGGCCGAGGCTTTTCGTGAACCCGATCGCTTCGGGCCGCTCGCGCTTGAAGCTGAACTCATACCAGCGGCTGAAATGATCGACTCGTGTGGCCGATTTGCAGATTCACTTATGGTTGAGAGTGTCCTTAGCCGATCCATAGCCAGTGAACAGCGGCTCGTTCTTGTGGCTGTCAATCGGCGCGGAACTTTGAGAGGTCGAACACTGGCATGACTCCATCGCCAATCCGACCATCGCCGATGCCATTCTGGACCGCCTCGTGCACAACGCGCACCGCCTCAATCTGGCCGGTGAAAGCATCCGCAAGACCAAAGCTAAACGCGCCGGGCTTGACGAAAAGGGCGCCACCTGAGACCCATGCAGCCATCGACGGGAGCGGGTGTCCGCCATCACCGTAATGCTGTCCGCGTTCACACCGTAATCGTGTCCGCCATCCGACCGTAAACAGTGTCCGCCTTCACCGGAATCCGCAAATTGAGTGCGAATGACGTGTATTTGCGGGTAAGCTCAAGTAGATAAAGTGAAATGCGGGCAGGGGCTGAATTGTTCAACACGCTTACATCACGTCCGAGCTTCTCGATGAGGGTGGCATAGAAGCGCGGTTCGATCACTGCTACCGCTACGTGGCGCCGATCCCGCGTCGCATAGGTCGTGTAGTAGGGCGCGCGCCCATCGAGGAAGTTACTACCTCGTTTCATAATCCGGGAAGCCTGAGATTGGCCGGCAACATCGTTTCACCTCCGTAGACGCTTGCGAGCGCTTTGGCGCGCGTGATCATGAGCTCAATCAGGTGATCGAGGTCGGTCGAGTGCATGCCTTCCTTCTTGAAAACGCGAACAAGTGACAGTACTTCGTCAGGCAGGCGGGCGATGATGTCGCGAATGTGGGCTAGCGTTCTGTCGGCGCTGAAGTTGGAAGCGCGAGCCTGTGCCTCCCAATGGCGAGGGAGGATTTCGTCAAACCGATAGCGCCGGTCGACCGACATGGCCAGCTTGGCCTCCTTCCTATTGGTGACATAAGGAAGAATGCTGATCACATCATAGAGGGGCGCGAGACGGAAACGACCGCGTGCCGCGAGCAGTAATCCATAGTTTTTTCCATGCGCGTCAGATCCGCCAATGACGAAATTGTATGCCTGCGCCCGCATGAAGCGGTCGCGGTCATCGGACGGTTTCGCCGAACCGGACAGCAGTGTCATGATGTCTTTGATGCCGGGGCCACCCTCGCTCTGATACTTGAGCTGCGGCATGATCTTGAGAGCCTGACAGCAATCCTCCTGGTGGACGCGGCGGACTTCGCCGCCAGATTGATCGATTGGCAGTCTGCGTTTGCCATCCATGCGCACGCGATCATAGCGCTCTATGACGACGACCGGGAGATCGTCAAAGCGCTCGATCCAGATCAGGGGGGCGGGCAGGCCGAGATGGGGTGCCAGTCGAAGGCAAAAGGCTTCGTTTTCAACCTGACCGGCAAGATTAGGAATGGGAGGTTTCAGGATGTGGGTCGACGGAGTGCGGCCTCGCGGCTCGTACCAACGGCCTTTTACAAGGTAGAGCGCCTTCTTGGGTTGCGCTCCTGCGAGACTGAACTGTCCGCCACCGGGCGAGAACTGTGTCGATCCAGGTTGTCTCAACAGTTCCCGGAACCGCTCGGCAAGCGTCTCGTCGCTGAGGCGCGTGGCACCTTCGCGCTGGCGCAGTGAAAGAAGCCGGTCAGGCGGAACCATCTGCACGGCGCCTTGAAGGTCTTCGCCAACGTGATTGAGCAGCGCGAAGGGGTTGCGGGGGCTTGCGCCAAAGCGGGTGCCCCAGGCGGCGAGGGTTCCTTCGCTGTCGGGAAGCAATCCCCACATATAAGATCGGATTGCATCGTCCCCGTGCTTGGGATTTGAGAGGGGCATTGAGAGCGACAGCGGTATCGCCGATGGGTTGTCGAGCCAGTCGTCCTGATAGCGAAACTCAAAGCGGCCGCTACCGGCCTGGATAACCTCTCCGATCACCTGGTCGTTGATGAGTACCTTCAATTCCTTTTGGGTCATCACTTGCCCCGTTTGGTAGGAAGGTTCATGTCGGCAATCGAGTCGATGTCATCGATCGGATCGGTTGCCGGTCGTGTTTCATTTGTCGGCGCTGTTTGTCCGTAAAGATCGACGCCAAGCTCGTTCAGGGCGCGTAAGACAAGACCGAGTTTGGCATTCGAGTTGCCTTGCTCGATCTCATTGACCCATTTGCGCGATACGGTAAGGAGGGCGGCGAGGGCCTGCTGAGACAAGCCCAGGGCCTCGCGCCGTGCTTTGATGAGGCCAGCGATGTCATCGGCCCGGCGCAAGTGGATCGGCCGGGCAGCGGTGTAACCTGTGGGGGCCATATACGCATTGTAACTCATGGGTTACAAAAGGCAAGAGTAACCTATAGGCTACAAAACAATAAAGTAACCCATGGGTTACATCAAAGAGGGTGCCCCTCGTCATCTATCGCGTTCTATTGGCGGCAAGCGCATAAGATTGACGGTCTTCTTGACGGTATCGCTGGAGCTGGCATTCGACAAATCGTGACAGATCAACGCTCTTGAGCGGCAATTGACTATCGAGTGGGAATGATTCCGGTGCTTTCGCGGTGTTTGACACTGTCACCGGTATGGCCCGGAAGTGGCCTGCGCGCTGGTGACGCTCTGACGTGGCAGGCACGCATTTGCACGGGTTGGCCGGCGTGCCAAGGTCAGCGTGCTCGGGAAATGTTACGGCAACGGTGAGACGTGTCTCCGGCTGTGTCTCCGGCTGCTACCGCGCCCAGTCAGCAAGGCCGACACGGGCAACGCGGCCTGCACTCCCGGTTAGCCCTAACGCTCGACGGGGACACAGCCGAGCCGAATAACGCCAGCGGGCCAGAGCGGGCCAGAAGCCCGGAAAGCCGGGGCTACCGTGAGCTTCCCGTGTCCCCCGTGTGTCCCCAGTGATATTCAGTGCGCTGTGGTTACTCGGCTGGAAAGTCGATAAGTGCTTGATTTTGATGATTTTTTTGCTGGTGCCGCAAGAGGAAAACACCGACCAAACTCACAAGACATTGAAAAGACGAGCTATTCGTCCGTCGCTGTTGAGGCTAGCATAACAGGTCCGTGGGGCGGTCAAGTGACGTTGTCACCGTCGCATCGACATCGCCACGGGGAGACGCACTCAAGTCGCCCATCAAGCTGTTGATAACATTTGGTATGACATTGAATTGCCAGATGTGCTCCCCACGTTGGATCAATGCGCGTCTTAAGCAACAAAGCCTTTCTGGCAATCAACACGCTGCTCGGGTTGGTGGTGAACACCTTAACTCTTGCTGGTTTCGTCTATGGAGTGGTCGAACTCAAGCCTGGATGGGGACCGCTATCGAGGCCCGGTCCAGTTCTGACGTTGCTCTACCTATCTATGCTGATCATCTGGCTGTTGATTGGATTTGCCTTCCTCAGACTTATGGACCGTCGCCAGCATCAGCACCAATTCCCGTCGGCCAAATTCATGGACTTTCATGTTGCCGATGGCCGGCAAGACATACCGTTTGAGCATGGACTGGTCATCGGCTCGGACGTGCGCGCAACGGTTGGCGGCAGCGTGCGCAGGGCGATCGCTTGAGAAAGCGGGTTGTGGAATTGAGAAAGGATTTCCCAAGGAGTGAGTCGGTGTGATTCATGGAGGGCTTCCTTATCAGTGGAGGTGCCCATGTCCCAAGTCCTCGCAAAGCCGGAGAAAACGGTC
>JANYHP010000161.1 GCA_025359005.1 Hyphomicrobiaceae bacterium
GCGCGGCCCATGGGCCGTTTCCAGTTCCAGTTCGAAGCGCTGCCGCTGCAGCGGAGAGTAGCCCTGCAGCGACACAGGCCATGAACCCGACAGAACCGTCGGCGTGAAGCACGCACCCGGCACACTCTTGGCCAGGCCCGGAAACGTGGCGAAGACTGCCGCATTGGCAAACGTCACCCGCCCGCCGTCGTCGAGCCGCAGAATTATGTCGTCCTGGCTGTCGAGCAGATGGCGATAGCGTGCTTCCCGTTCACGGATCGTCCACGCGATATCCCGGAGCCACTCGGCGTGTCCATCGACCGAACGGGCAGAACGGCGCCGCAACCGCTGTGCAAAGGCGTTCGGTGGGTAAGATTTTACAGGGACTTGAAGGGGCATTGATCAGCTTTCGCGCGACGCCGTCAACGAACACGCAAACATAAGGCACTTGAGAAGTGCTTACGGGATTGCCAAGAATGCCGGGCAATTTGTTCACACTGTCGCAACCATCCGGGCGGCGACGCAAGCGGGGCCACATCACATGAGCGCACGCAACGGGGGCCCGCTCAAGGGGTTCACCATCGTCGAATTGGCCGGCATCGGCCCAGCACCCTTCGCCGGCATGGTGCTGGCGGACATGGGGGCGACCGTTATCCGCGTCGACCGGCGCGAGGCCGCCGATTTGGGCTTGCCCGGACGGTTGCCGAAATTCGACGTGCTGGCGCGTGGTCGCCGCAGCGTGGCTGTCGATCTGAAAAGTGCAGACGGCATCGCCGTCGTCAAACGGCTTGTGGCCAAGGCGGACGCGCTGATCGAGGGGTTCCGGCCGGGCGTGCTCGAGCGTCTTGGGCTCGGGCCTGATGTGCTCGCAGCGGAAAACCCGAAACTGGTGATCGGCCGCATGACCGGCTTTGGCCAGCACGGCCCCATGGCGAATCGCGCCGGCCACGACATCAACTATATCTCGCTGACCGGGGCGCTGCATTCCATCGGTCGCGCAGGACAGGCGCCGGTGCCGCCGCTCAATCTCGTCGGCGATTTCGGTGGCGGCGGCATGTTGCTCGCGCTCGGCGTCGTCGCGGCCCTGCTGGAGGCGTCGCGGTCGGGCAATGGCCAGGTTGTGGACGCCGCCATGGTCGACGGCGCCGCCTACCTGATGGCGATTATTTTCGGACTACGCTCGGGTGGGCAGTGGCACGATGAGCGCGGCGTCAACGTGCTCGACACGGGCGCGCCCTGGTACGACGTGTACGAAACGGCGGACGGCAAATACATCGCCGTCGGCGCCATCGAAGGACGGTTCTATCAGGAACTTCTGGCCGGCCTGGGGATCGCGGGCGAAGCCCTGCCCAAACAGCACGATCGCAAGCGATGGCCGGAACTGCGCAAGCGCTTTGCTGACGTCATCAAGTCGAAAACGCGCGACGCCTGGGCCGCGCACTTTGCCGACAGGGACGCCTGCGTCACGCCTGTACTGTCGCTCGATGAGGTGGGCAGCAACGCGCACATGGCGGCGCGCGGCGTGATGGAGACACTTGACGGCGTTACAGCGCCGGCGCCGGCGCCACGCTTCAGCCGGACGGTGACCAGCGCCGGCTCGGCGGCACACGCTGAAGGCGCCGACACGGCCGAGATCCTGGCCGAGTTCGGCTTCACCGCAATGGAGATTGCCGATCTCAACATCCGTGGCATAGTCGGGCGACCGACCTGAGGTTCAAGCCGCTCGACCGCGACGCATCAAGCCGCCTTGCGTACCGGCGCCTTGGAGATTTGGGTCGCGATCCTGTCGACCACGGTTGCCCAGTCGCAGGGCGCAGCGGCGGTATCGAGGCCGAAGGCGGCCATGGCGTCGGCGGGGCGGCCGCCGTCACGGAAAATTCGGGCACACACGTTGCGTGCGTAACCGAGAGACTGCTGCCATTGCACCGGATTGACATTGTTCGGGGTCATGACGGGTCTACCTGTTGGGTTGTCGCTACGGGATTGGCGAGGGTCGCCCCAAACATCCGGTCGGGATGAAGGTGGCAGGTACGCCGAGCGCTCCTGTGTCACTACGCGAGACCTTGAAATGCGACACTTGGAGATGACTGTTCGTCGACGCTCAACGCACCTGCCGTCTCATGGGAGCCCCCAAATCAGGGGCTCCAAATCCTCGGGACCGGGTTCGGTGCGGCGCTCGCTGGAGCCCTCGTGCACGAACCTCTGTTGGACTTTACGGACGCACGAAACTCAAACGCACGGAACGCTACGGACGACAACGCGATACACACTAGAGCGCTTTCCACTTGGTTTGGATCGGAGACATGCGCTCTAGCCCTTTGTTTATCGCATTTTCTGCACCAAACCGGTGTCCACTTTGATGGAAAATGCTCTAGGCACGGGCGCGGGACGCGACTGGGAACTCGACAACTGGAGCGGGACGCAAGCGACGCAAAACCTGAGCTGATGCCTCACCGACCGACTGCCATCCCGCATCATCGGATTGCGACACTACGGGGAATTGGACGATCTCTGCACGCACTGACGCGACCGGACGCACCTCTGACGGACGCAACACTTCAGAACTCGACCGAACGCGGGGCACCTTGGCTTCGGACACGAACGCAACCTTGACCATAACGTACCTCAACGCTCTGACTGGGGGAGACTGGAACGCACTGACACGACGCACACTCGAACGCGACCGGCGGACAAGACTAGAACGCAACCGACGCAGGCTAGGCGACGCACACTGAGACCTAAGGGCGAGCCGCTCGCCGAGACGCTTACTGGGACGCAAACAGATACGGGCTGAGACGGCTCGTCTGAGTTAGGGGACCACACTAACGAGCGCGGCCATCGGACCATCCCCACACGACGCAAACGAACGCGGATGACGCCGGACTAGACCTGACGCAACAGAACACGACAAACGCCACTTGAACTCAGGCTTGAACTTTGACTTGAACGCACACTCGAACTTCGGGCGGATACGCAACGCACGCTGACAGGACGCTACACAGATACGAAAACGCTTACGAACGCAGAGACAAACGCAACCGACACACTCAACTCACAGGCACCGGGACTCACAGGCACCGGGTTCGCTTCAGAAGCCTCGAACAGACGCAACATACGCACGGCCATCTGCGAACGAACCCGCCATACACGACCGGCAGCAAGAGAACTCGAACACTAAGCAGCACCTCTTTTGCTCGCCGGTTCGCGGTGCGTTCCGTGAACAATTGGTTTATGCTGTTGCAATTAGGCTTCTATGGGGCAGTTTTTTGCTGAGACGGTGGATTTATCATGTATTGTGGCTGAACAGCCTCTGCTAAACTGGATGGGCTTGGTCACATTGCTGCAGAGTTAAAATTTAACCATCTGATTTTCAATATTTTTATTTCAGATCACCGCGTCACAAGCCGCCACGTACTCCGGACAGCCTGAGCTAAAGTTATCCACAGTCCAGTGGAAATCACTGCATTCCAGCCTGCAAATGACAAGCCAAACATTCTCCAGCCGGCTTGATCGCACCGCACCACCTTTGGGGCACTCAGGCCGCGCAGCAAGTCTGCCGGCGAACCAAGAGGACTGAGATCGCCCGAGCAGGTCGATGGGCCGGGCCAGAAGCCCCATTCGGCGCCGGCATGGTAGGTGCCGAGACCCATATTCGCGACAAACGCCAACGCGACGATGATGAAGCCCGTTGCCGCAATTGTTGGGTGGCCGCCACTGATCGCGATCAGCGCCAGAGCCAGAAGTGGAATGCCAGCATAGTAGGCATAGCGCTCCATAAGGCAAAGTGGACAGGGTGCGTGCCCCCCGAGATACTCGAACCCAAGCGCCATCAGGATGACGGCAATTGACGCCAGCAGCGCCAGGGCACCGAAGCGGTAGGCGTCGCGTTGATCGGCGGTCGGCTTGTGACGCACTGAAACACCCTCTTGCACTTGACATGCGCGGCGCCAACGAAAGCCGGCGACGCAATGTGCGGAACGTTCCCCGGAGCGGCCGCGAGACAGCCCGTTACAGCAGATATTTCACAGCAATGAAGCCGCCAACGAGCGCTACGACAAACAGTGTTGTGACCAGTACCAACCGCTTCTCGATGAAGTCGCGAATAGGCTCGCCAAAAAAGTACAGCAGTCCGGCGACCAGAAAAAAGCGCAAGGCCCGCGCCACGACGCTGGCTGCGGCAAAGGCCACAAGGTTCATCTGCGAGGCGCCCGCCGCAATCGTCAGCAGCTTATAGGGGATTGGCGTCATGCCTTTGATAACAAGGATCGGCACGCCGTATTCGCGAAACCAGCTGAGCGCCTGCTCCATCCTGGCGCCGTACCCGTAGAATTCGAGAATGGGCTGGCCGATGGACTGCAAGAGGAAATAGCCGATGGCGTAGCCCGCCATGCCGCCCAGCACGGACGCGACCGTCGCCAGCGCCGCGTATCGCCAGGCTTTGCTGCGATCGGCCAGCACCATAGGCACCAGCATAACGTCGGGCGGGATGGGAAAAAACGAACTTTCGGCGAACGATACGGCGGCCAAGGCATAGGGCGCCTTCGCGCTTTCCGCCTGCCGCATCATCCAGGTGTATAAACGACGCATAGTGCTCCTACTCGCAAGGTATTGGCGGCTATGGTTCTCCCCCGGCGTCGGCCGACGGAGTCGCATCTACCCGGCGGTGCGCGGCTGGGTGCACCTCGGCCATGGGTTTTGACGGGTGGACGGCCATGGGTTTTGACGGATGACCTATCAGGTCGTCGCCGTCCCGGCGAGAGGGCGCCTTGTCCGGGCCTGCCCGAGCGGCAGCTGGTTAAGCACATCTCAACCCCGCGCGATTAACGTTTGCCGACACCACTTGAGCTTTTGCGAGACCATGCGCATGTCGATGCAGGAAATGGCCGCCGCGCGCTGGCCGACGCTCGATTGCAAGCGCCTTCTGGACGCCCGCTGGCTGTGGTGCCTGATGGCGGTGCTCCTTATCGCCGGGCGGGAGTTGTCGGGCGGCTTCGGTGACCTCCTGACGTCGCTGGGCGATACCGACGACGCGACCCGGCTGCATCAGATCCGCACACTGATGGCGACCGGTGCCTGGTTCGATATGACCCTGCCGCGCTTGGGCGGCGCCTATCCGCTGGTCTCGCACTGGTCGCGGCTGATCGACCTGCCGCTGATCATTTTGTTGCAGATCTTCGGTCTGTTTGTGTCGCCAGCGACCGCAGAACTTGGCGTCCGCATTGCTTGGCCGATGGTGCTGCTGGCGGCCTTCTTCCGCCTTCTGGTGCGCTCGGCGGAGGCACAGGGTGCGCCTGCTGCGGCCTGGATCATATTGTTTTTTGGCCTCACGTGCATGACTGGCCTCTATCAGTTCCATATCGGCCGCATCGACCACCACAACGCGATGATGCTCGGCTCCATTGCTGGCCTGTTGGCGTTGATCGAGGTGCGCCGACGGCCGGACACGGGCGTGCTGGCCGGCGCCCTGATCGGCCTTGGCCTGTCGGTCGGCTACGAACCCCTTGCTTTTGTGTTGCCCGCCCTCGGCGTGGCGGCGCTGTGGGCGATCTATGATAGTGCCTGGCTCGACGGCATGCGCCGTATGGCCGTCGCGTGTCTGGCAACCATGACCGCGGTGTTCGTCACCACCGTTGCGCCATGGGCGTGGCTGCACGCCCGCTGCGATGCGCTGTCGCTCAACATGCTGGTCCTGGTGGCTGGTGGCGCGGCCGGGCTGTCGCTGGTGCAGGCGTGTGGCCGCCAGTGGAGCTTCGCCATGCGACTGGCGGCGCTGGCCGGCTCGGGCGCTGTGGGACTTGCTGTCTACGGCGCGCTCGACGCCCGCTGCCTCGCCGGACCGTTCGGCCAAATTGATCCCGCGATCAATGCAATATGGCTCGACCACGTGGTCGAGACGGTGAGCGTGTTCACATTCTACCGCATGAACCCTGTGGCGATGATCTCGTTCGGACTTCTTCTGGCGGCCGGCATCGGCTGCGCCGCCGAGCGCTGGCGCCGCTTGCGGACGCCTGAGACGGCAGCGCTGCTCGCGCTCGTCGTGCTGGTCGCACCGACGGGCCTCTGGATGATCAAGTTGACCCCTTACGCGAGTTGGTTTGCTGCCTTCGCCATTGCTCTCTCGATTGCCGACATCGGACCGACACGGCAACTGACGGCGCTCAGCGGGCAGTTGACGGCGGCCATGTTCGCCAACCAATGGGCGTTTGCGGTCCTGGCCACGCCGCTGGCCATGCTGGGACACGCCTCGGCAGAAGCCATGAAGGGCAACGTCACGATTGACGGAAGCCAGTGCATGACGACGCCGGCAATCCGTGCGCTCGCACCGCTGCCCAAGGGTTTGTTCGTCGGTTCCATCGACTTCGGCAGTTACATCGTCGCGCTCACCCACCACGACGTGCTGGCTGCGCCCTATCATCGTATCGACCGCTCCATCCTCGAAAATCAGGCAATCCTGACGGCCGAGCCCGAGGACGCACGACGCCGGCTCAAGCGAGTGGGCGCCGACTATCTGATGCTGTGCATGCCGCAATCGGCTGGCGAGACGGCGAAGCTCACCGCCGCTCCGACAGCTGGGACGGGCCTGGAAGCGCGCCTGAAAGCTGGCCAGACGGTGAGCTACCTCGACCCCGTCACGCTCGATACCACCGCGAAGGATCTGCGCGTCTGGCGCATCCGTTAGGCTGTCGATCCGATATCTCATAGCAGTGGCATCTGTGCGCCTTTCCGCACCGGCCGGGTGAACAGATCGGTCCGCAACCGAAACGTACCGCGGTTGTCGAGGCCAAGCCGGCGGATAGCCAAGCGGAAGCGTTGCCCGATCTGCTCGGCGTAGGGGCCGGTGCCCCTCTGACGCACCCCGAACGTCGACACATAGTCCTTGCCCCCGTGCATGGATCGCAGGATGGAAATGACGCGGTCGGCGGAACCGGGGAATTCGGTTTCAAGCCACTCGCGGAACAGGTCCTTGAGTTCGAGCGGAAGCCGCAACAGCACATAGCCGGCCGATTGCGCCCCCGAGGCCGCGCATGCCTCCAGAATCTTCTCGATCTCGCTGTCGTTGATTGCCGGCACGATGGGAGCCACCATGGCGGTCACCGGAATTCCCGCGCGCGAAAGCTGCGCAATGGTATCGAGCCGCCGTTGCGGCGTCGCGGCCCTCGGCTCCATCTTACGCGCAATGCGTCGATCGAGCGTGGTTACCGAGATCGCGACTTTTGCAAGATTTTTTGCCGCCATCCGCTCGAGGATGTCGATGTCACGTACGATCAGCGCCGATTTAGTGACGATGCCGACAGGATGCTGCGTTCGCTCGAGGACCTCCAGGAGCGACCGGGTGATTTCGTAGCGCCGCTCAATCGGCTGATAAGGGTCCGTTACCGCACCAAGCGCGAAGACTTTCGGCTCATAGCGCGGTGCCGACAGTTCCCGCTCCAGGACTTCGGCAGCGTTGGTCTTGGCATAGAGCTTGGTCTCGAAGTCGAGGCCGGGCGAATGCCCAAGATAGGCATGCGTCGGCCGCGCATAGCAGTAGATGCAGCCGTGCTCACAGCCCCGATAAGGATTAAGCGACTGCTCAAACGAAATATCCGGGCTGTCGTTGCGCGAAATAATGCTTTTGGCCACCTCGATCATTGTCTCGGTTTTTAACACCGCCAAATCACCTGGCTGGTCCCAGCCGTCGTCGAAAGCCTCCCGTTGCTCCCTTTCGAAGCGACCGGCCCGATTTGAGCGGGCGCCGCGACCGTGCCATTGCCGTCCTTCCAGGATGTTCGGATCGGCTGCCGGCGGCGTGCCATAAATGTCGTGATCTGACATGATCGAAAAAGCCAAGTGAGCGGTCTGACTGGCCCGCGATTGAGGAAGCATAAGCGGCATCAACAGGGAACTTGACAAGAACTAATAAAGAACATTAAATGAAGATACAAGCAAAATCGCCATCACCCTTGTCATCGTCCACGCATTGAACTGACCGTCACTGTCCCAATCTCGGCGCCGGGCAGCCGCTTGATTACACTTGCCGACCCCGAGCACGCGGTACAGTTTGCGCTCAGGAGCGTCAGCCCCTTTTGCCGCCAGCCCCTATGAGGAACGAGAGCATGTCCACGAACCGCGTGTGCAAGCTGGTCAAACGGCCGCCGCCCGGCCTTGTCCAGCGCGACATTTTTTCGATCGAAGACGTGACCCTGGCCGAACCAGGTCCAGGCGAGTTCCGCGTCAAACTCGGTTACATCTCACTCGACCCAGCGATGCGCGGTTGGATCAACGAAGGCAAAAGCTATGTGGCGCCGGTTGGCATCGGTGACGTGATGCGCGCCTATTCGGTCGGCATCATCGACCGGTCAAACCACCCGGACTTTATCGTCGGTGAGGCGGTGCAGGGCCTGCTGGGCGTGCAGCAGTATGCCATCTCGAAGGGTGAGCATGTCGGCAAGGTCGACCTCACCAAAGCGCCGATGGAACGCTGGGTGGGTGGGCTTGGCATGCCGGGCTGGACGGCCTATTTTGGATTGTTGGAAATCGGCCAACCCAAGGCGGGTGAAACTGTTGTCGTCTCGGCCGCGTCGGGCGCGGTGGGATCGATCGTCGGCCAAATTGCCAAGCTCAAGGGCTGCCGCGTGGTCGGGATCGCAGGTGGCACCGCCAAATGCAAGTACGTCACCGAAGACCTCGGCTTCGACGCTTGCGTCGACTACAAGGGCGGCATCTGGCGCGCGATCTCCAGGCTGCGTGCCCCAATGGCATTGACGTCTACTTCGAGAATGTCGGCGGCGAGATCCTGGACGCCGTGCTGCTGCAAATGAACGTGTTCGGCCGCATTCCCGTCTGCGGGCTGATCTCAGCTTATAATGCCACCAGTGTGCCGGAGGGGCCGAAGAACCTGCGCTGCGTGTTGACACAACGGCTGACGATGCGCGGGCTGATCGTGTTCGACTGGGCCAACCGCATCCCGGAGGCGATCAAGGACCTCGGCGCCTGGCACGCGGACGGGAAACTCAAAATCCGCGAAGACGTCCGGGTGGGCGGGGTCGACGCCTACCCTGACACCCTCAATCTGCTCTATACCGGCGGGAACTTAGGCAAGCTGGTGCTCAGAGTCTGATGCGATCCGACATTACAATCTACTTTATTCGCCATGGCGAAACCGACTGGAACAAAATTCAGCGCTACCAGGGCCAGACCGATATTCCGCTCAACGACACAGGTCGGGCACAGGCGGCACGCAACGGGGGCGTGCTTGGCCAGGTTCTTGGCGCGGCCAAAACCGAGGTCGACTATGTTGCGAGCCCGCTGGAACGCGCCACCGAGACGATGGAGATCGTGCGGGCCAGCATGGGGATAGCGCCGCAGCCGTTCCGAACCGACGACCGCCTGAAGGAACAGAATTTCGGCCACTGGGAAGGGCTTATCTGGTCGGAGTTACCCACACTCGATCCAGAGGGCTTCGCCGCGCGCCAAGCCGACGCCTGGAACTGGGTCCCGCGCGACGGCGAGAACTACGCGATGGTGCGGACGCGCGTTCTGGAGTGGCTCGATGGGATTGAACGCGACACGGTGGTCGTCAGCCATGGCAACATCAGCCGCTCGGTACGGGGCATTCTGCTGGCGCTCGAGCCGGCCGTGATCCCGAAACTCGAGGTCCCGCAGGATCGCTTCCTGCGCATCAGGGGAGGCGGGGCAGAATGGTTGTGACCGTCAGAACAATGGCTCGTCGTAGATCGTCTTGCCATCGGCGCTGAGGCCTTTGATGGCAGCATTGCCGCGACTGTCGACGGCGACAATGGCTGCGAGCTTCTTCTCGCGCGCGAGTTTTTCCAGGCCGAGGCCGTGCCCCTCGGGCACATAGTAGCGCTCGATGCCGTAGCGCACGCGATTGGTCCCGTTGCCACGCCGAGCCGGACTATCAAACCGCCCGCGCAGCACGACGTGGTTGCTGGTTGCCGGCGACTGATAGCGGGGCGATGCCTTTGCGGCGCTCCAGGTGCCATCGGTCGCCTGCTCAAGGGTCACGTAGACCCTTGCGTCGGGCGTGGCCTCGACATCAGCCAACGCCGCCGACGACACCGTGGAGACGGGGTAGCCGAGCTGCACATAGTCGCCTTTGAAGATGTCACGGGGGTCGACGGGCACGATCGGCAAAACGATTTCGCGACCGGTCTTGAGGAGGCGAACACGGTCGACCACCATCCAGCCCAGCACGCCGAGTTGCAGCGTAGCCACCAGGACCAGGGCGCCGCCGCGCGCCTTGACGGCTGCTGGCACGCGGGCGGCGATATCGGACAGAAGCGTCATGACCGGATCTCCGCGTTGGCGAGTTCTGAGCGCATCCGATAGGCGGCCGCCGACAGCGCGATCACCAGAACACCGGCAAAGAAAAAGAACGCGGACGTGCCAAGCAGCGTTCCCAGCTTCTTGCCGTAAAGCGCGAAAATCTCAATTGTGAATCCGGCATAGGCGAGCCATAGCACGCGGCCGTTGTGCGTGCGCCAACCTGCCGCCATGGCGCCAATCAGCAGCGCCAGCGTGCCCGCACCCCATAGCCACAGGTTAACCTCACTGTAACCGCCACCCATCCAACGGGGAACGAACTGGATAAGAAACAGTCCGACGTAGGCCAGCACCATGCCGTGCGCCAGCATGGTTCCCGAAATGCGCCGCCAGCGGTCGATCAGGTCACCACCGAAGGCGGCAATCAACGCCAGCGCCAGCCCGATACCGGTGAGTACCAAGCGCCCCGCATGGGCATCGGACTGCAGGCAAGACGTGGCGATCCAGCCGCTCAGCGCCAACGCCAGCAGGTGCATGCCGCGCACCCAGCGCGTCATCGCCACGCCGCCAGCCACCAACGCCCACATCGGTAGGAAGCCCCAATGCACCTGCGCGCCACGATAGCTCGAGACCTCCATGCCGCTCCACGTGCAGACCAGCACCAGCGCCGCGGCGAGTGCTGGATTGGAGCGCAGCAGAAGTCCTGCCGCAAGCGCGCCGAGCGCCCACAGCCACACCGCATCGGGCGGGTGCCCGTCCATGTGATACATCTGCGCGATCAGCATGATCGAAGCACCGAACAACGACACGCCGAGCAACACGGCCGCGTGGGCGAACACGTCGAGCTTGCGTTGAAAGAGTTCGTACGCCGCTCCGTAGCTCGCCAAAATGCCGAAACCGAGCAGCGACAGACGCGCGAGCTTGGACATATGATCCCAGTTGGCGGCGACGAAGCTCATGGCCGCAAAGCCCAGCAGGATGGCGCCGAGAACAGCAAGCGCCCCTGTCGGTCCTGCCCCGGCCATGCCGGCCGACCGACGGTCCAGTTCGCGCCGGATCTCAACGGCTCCGTCGGCGGTGATATAGCCCTGGCCCTGCCAACGGGTGATATCGGATAACAGCGTGGCTTTGGAAATGATCATTGATAACGCCCTGGTCGCACAGCGATAAATTAATTGACCGCAGTTCATTTGTCAACAAGCAACGGGCGCACTGCCGCGCTGGCTGCCAACCCTGCCCCATGGTGAGATGTTCGGCTTTTGGATAGTGTTGTGCTCGTCCTCACGAGTTGGAGCCCTGCCATGCAGCTTGGAACCCTCGACCACGTCAATGTACGCACAGCCAAGGTTGCTACGATGCGTGCTTGGTATGTGCGCGTGCTCGGCATGGTGGACGGCGACCGGCCACCGTTTCCGTTTCCCGGTGCGTGGCTCTATGCGGGGACGAACCCGGTGGTGCATCTGGTGGGCGTGGGAGACGAGCCTGCCAACACCGATCCCAAACTGGAGCACTTCGCCTTTTCGGCCACCGGGCTAACGTCGTTTCGTGAAAAACTCGATCGGCTCGGGGAGGCTTACGAGGTGCGCGTGGTGCCTGGGTTGGGCATCGTGCAGTTCAACGTCTGGGATCCCGATGGCAACCACATCCATATTGATTTTCTGCCGAGCGAACCCGGTGCCGCCGATGGTCCCGCCTGGGGCCAGCAAGGGGCGATGGTGACGCGGAAGGAATAACGGAGACGCCGCCACGGTCCGATCGCCCGCTTGGTGTCGACCACGCAGGCGATGGTCAGTGTCGAAATCGACACGATGGGCAAGTAGAACGATTTCGCCGCCGCTGCCCCGCCGGTAATCCCAAGTGGTCGCGCGTAACATGGCGGCACACGCGACCAGCGGCAGCATCAGTCGATAATTTTGGCCGCCAGTATAACGCCCGAGGTAGCCTTTTCAGTCCGGCAGCCGAAACCCAGCATGTCAAGCAACACAGGCTCAAGGGCCGACCAGTTGGTCTGCCCCTGAAGCCCTGACGCTTACGCCATCGCCTTCTTGAGGTTCTCGTCGATCTTGTCGAGGAAGCCGGTGGTGGAGAGGAACTTCTGGTCGGGGCCGACGAGCAGCGCCAGATCCTTGGTCATGAAGCCAGCTTCGACGGTGTCGACGCAGACTTTTTCGAGCGTATCCGAGAACTTGGCGAGCGCGGCATTGTTGTCGAGCTTGGCACGATGGGCAAGACCGCGCGTCCAGGCGAAGATCGATGCCATCGAGTTGGTCGACGTCTCGCGGCCCTTCTGATGCTCGCGGTAATGCCGCGTCACGGTGCCGTGTGCGGCTTCGGCTTCCACCGTCTTGCCATCCGGCGTGATCAGCACCGACGTCATCAGGCCGAGCGAGCCGTAGCCCTGCGCAACCGTGTCGGACTGCACGTCGCCGTCATAGTTCTTGCACGCCCAGATGTAGCCGCCGCTCCACTTCAGGCACGCCGCCACCATGTCGTCGATCAAGCGGTGCTCGTACGTCAGCTTCAGTGCGTCGTACTGGGCTTTGAACTCGGCATCGAAGATCTGCTGGAACAGTTCCATGAAGCGGCCGTCGTACTGCTTCAGGATGGTATTCTTGGTAGAGA
>JANYHP010000180.1 GCA_025359005.1 Hyphomicrobiaceae bacterium
CGAAAATGGGATCGGTGAACCAGATGCTGCCGTCGGACTTGACGACGACGTCGTTGGGCGAGTTGAGGCGGTGGCCCTCGAACGTGTCCATCAGCACAGTAATTGAACCGTCGATTTCCGTGCGGGTGACGCGGCGGCCACCGTGCTCGCAGGTGACGAGGCGGCCCTGGCGGTCGCGCGTGTTGCCGTTGCCGAAGTTGGAGGGCTTGCGGAAGATGCTGACCGCGCCGGTTTCTTCCTCCCACTTGAGCATGCGGTTGTTGGGAATATCACTCCAGACGAGATAGCGGCCGTCGCCGAACCAGACCGGGCCTTCGCCCCAGCGGGTGCCCGTGGCGAGGCGTTCGACTGCGGAAAGCTTGATGTGATACTTATCGAACGACGGATCGAGCGCAATGATAGCAGGGTCGGGGTAGCGGTTGGCTGCGTGCCAGCCATTCGGGTAGGTCGGGTAGGCGGCGGGTTCTGACATGGAAGCCTCTTGGCTCTTGGATCGGGTGCGGCTCAAAGGCTTACCCATCCTGCAGGGCAAATCAAAAACAAAAAAGACCGCCGGCGCGCGTGTTGCGTACCGGCGGCCTTTGTCATTTGTGCTGAGGCTGGACTATTCGCCGCGGCAGATGCGGTATTCGCGCCAGAAGTGGCGGGCGCGCTCATAGCGGCCGGTTTCTTCTGCGTCGCGGGCGCGTTCACGAAGTTCGCCGCAGCCGCGTTCACGATAGACCGGACGCGGCTCAACGTAGACGCGGCGCGGGGGAGCATCCCCCGCCGTTGCCTGGCCGACGATGCCGCCGACGATGGCGCCACCGATGATGCCGGCGGCAATATCGCCACCGCGATCAGCGGATGCAGGGCTGATGGCACCGGCAAGCATGGCAAGGCCGAGGCCTGCGGCTATGGTCGACTTCAGGGTGGATATCATTGTTCGTCTCCAGGTCTCGGTCGTCTGTTCGGTGGCGTCTTAGCTGGCTCGTCGGGCTCGAGTGTGAAACTTCAAGCCCGAGTTTCAGTCCAACCAAATCAGGTCACGCGTTCATTTCATGACATTACCAGCGGAAATATGTCTATGGGATGAACGGCGACGCCCGGCATGACCCGTCGGCGCGCCTTTTCCACACATGCGACCTGATCGCGTGATCAAAGAGGGAACATCGTTGCTCCCGTTGGCTCAACCCCACACTTCCTTGGCAACGGTGACGATCAGCTCCAGCTTCTTCCACTGGTCGTCTTCGCCGAGGGCATTGCCCTCTTCGGTTGACGCAAAGCCGCACTGCGGCGACAGGCACAGCTGATCGAGGGGCGCGAATTTGGCCGCGGCCTCGATGCGGCGCATAATGGCGTCGCGGCTCTCCAGCGCGCCGAGCTTGGTTGTGACCAGGCCGAGCACCACCTTCTTGTGCCCCTTCGGCAGCTTGCGCAGCGGCTCAAAGCCACCCGAGCGCTCGTCGTCCCACTCCATGAAATAGCCGTCCACGTCGATCTGATTGAAGACCATGTCGGAGACGGGTTCGTAGCCGCCGGTGGCGACAAATGTGGAGCGGAAGTTGCCGCGGCAGGTATGCGTGGTGATCGTCATGTCTTTGGGCCGGTCTTTCAGGGCCAAGCCGAGCACGTCGCGATACTTGTTGACCAGGTCCTTGGGGTCGTCGCCGCGATCGGCCAGCATCTTGACCTGGGCTGGATCACAGAAATAGGCGAGGCTTGTGTCGTCGAGCTGCAGATAGCGGCAGCCGGCCTCATAGAACAACTTGATCGCCTTCTGATAGGCAAGCCCGAGGTCGTGATAGTAGACGTCCATGTCCGGGTAGGCGGTGGCAGAGATGCCGGCTCGGCCCGCCCGATAGTGCATCATCGACGGGCTGGGGATGGTCATCTTGGCGGTCTTTTTGGTGTTTGCCGCCAGGAACTTGAAGTGGGCCAGATGCGGGTGGCTTGCCGAGAAGTCGAGCTTGGAGTTGACGCGGACGGCTTCGGCACGGGTTTGCACGCCCTTGAACTGGATGCCCTGGCCCGTGTTGTAGCGCTCCGCTCCCGTCAGATAACCGAGGAAGTCGTAGTGCCACCAAGTGCGGCGGAACTCGCCGTCGGTGATGCCTTGCAGGCCGATCGCCTCCTGCTTGGCGATGATCTTTTTGATTTCGGCGTCTTCTATGGCTGCGAGTTCGGCGGCTGGCAGCGTACCCTTCTCGTGCTTCTCGCGAGCATCTTTGAGCGGCTTGCTGCGCAGCAGACTGCCGACCTGATCGGCGCGAAAGGGTCCGGGTTTCATGAGCGTCTCCGAAGGCTGGGTTACGACAGTGAGGCCTTGAGCTGTGCCTAGCAGGCACCAGCGTGGGACGACAACCACCTGTTCGGCACGTCCGCATTGCCATTTTCTAGGGCGGGTTGCCCAGGCTGGCGCCAGGCTGGCACCTTGTCGGGCCGTCCGCGCCGTGGCACGTGATTGGTCAACACGTGATTGGTCAATGCGACTGGATGCGTCCAGCCGGCCTGTCGTACCTGTGGGGCCGGCATCGCCGTCCGCGCGCGAGAATGTCAGCAAATCGGCCTGCATCTCAGGGGGGATTATGATGTCGAGACGCCTGTTTATCGCCCACAGTCTGTTGGCCGCGTGCGGACTTTCGTTCGCCGGGCCAGCGCTCGCGCAGACTGCACCCACCAAGATCCGGTTCACGCTCGACTGGAAATTCGAAGGCCCGGCGACGCCTTACCTCGTCGCCGTCGACAAGGGCTACTACAAAGACGAAGGCCTCGATGTCTCGGTCGATCCCGGCAACGGCTCGGTCGACAGCGTCAACCGCGTCGCCTCCGGCACCTACGATATCGCGTTTGCTGACATCACCGCGCTGATCAAGTTCCGCGACAACAAGGAGAACGCCGCCGTCAAGGCCGTGCTGATGGTCTACGACGCGCCGCCCAACTCCATCGTGACGCTCAAGAAAGCGGGCATCGCCAAGCCGAAGGATCTGGAAGGCAAGACCCTCGGCGCGCCGGCAACCGACGCATCGTGGGCCGTGTGGCCGATTTTTGCCAAAGCCAATGGCATCGATGTCTCGAAGGTCAAGATCGAGAACATCGGCTTCCCCGTGCGCGAGCCGATGCTGGCGCAGGGCAAGGTTGATGCCGTCACCAGCTTCTACTTCTCGTCGTTCTTCAACCTGAAGGCCAATGGCGTGGCCGACGACGAGATCACCTGGCTGTTGATGCGTGACTTCGGCGTCGAGGTCTACGGCAATGCCATCATGGTCAACCCGAAATTCGCTGAAGCCAATCCCAAGGCCGTTGCCGGCTTCGTGCGCGCCACCATCAAGGGCCTGCAGGAGACGATCAAGAACCCCGACGCGGCGATCAAGTCGCTGATGACGCGCAACCAGATCGTCGCCGAGGCGACGGAATTACAGCGACTGAAGATGGCGCTCGACCGCAATATCGTCACGGCCGAGAGCAAGGCCAACGGCCTCGGCTCTGTCGATACGGCCCGCCTCGCCCGCTCCATCGACCAGATCGCACTGACCATGGACTTCAAGGCCAAGCCCAAGCCGGAAGACATTTTCGACGCCCAGTACCTGCCGCCGAAAGAGCAGCGCGGCGTGCCGTGACGCTCAGAGCCTCAATCCGCAGCGCAGGTGGCTCACCACACTACTCCCCTTCGCCCTTCGCGAAGGGGAGTAGGTGCCCGAAGGGCAGCTGAGGGGCAGCAACAGGCTCCGAGCCAGCCCCGCTCTTATCCGGGCTTGCGCCAACCTCGCCCCACGCGCGAAGACTTGGGGGTGTGGGAAGGCGTCCGGTCGCCGCTCCCACAGGTTCCAAGTCCTCTGCTCCCTGATGGATTTTGATGTCACCTCGTTCCGATGCCCCCATCCTCGTCCGCCTCGATGACGTGACGATGCATTACGGTCGCGGACGCGACGCCATCCAGGCCATCGATACCGTTTCGCTCGACATCAGGAAGGGCGAGTTCATCGCGGTTGTCGGTCCGTCAGGGTGCGGGAAAAGCTCGCTGATGAAGCTGATTAGCGGTCTGCATCCGGCGTCCTCCGGCTTTGTGACGGTGGAAGACAGGCCCGTCAAAGGCCCCTTGAAATCGGTTGGCATGGCATTCCAGGCGTCCAACCTGCTGCCTTGGCGAACGGTGGTCGACAACGTGCTGCTGCCGCTCGAGATCGTGCAGCCGCACCGCTCCAAAATCCGTCGTGAGCGCGCAGCCTACAAGGCGAAGGCGGAAGCGCTGCTCGCCCAGGTGGGGCTCGCCGGCTTCACCGACAAGTTCCCCTGGCAGCTTTCGGGTGGCATGCAGCAGCGCACATCGATCTGCCGCGCGCTGGTGCACGAGCCCGATATCCTGATGCTGGACGAACCCTTCGGCGCGCTCGACGCATTCACGCGCGAGGAGCTGTGGTGCGCCCTGCGCGACATCCAGCAGGCGCGCGGCGTCACCGTGATGCTGGTCACCCACGATCTACGCGAAGCGGTGTTCCTCGCCGATACCGTCTATGTCATGAGCAATAGACCGGGAAAAATCGTCAAGGCGCAGCCGATAGACCTTCCGCGCCCGCGCGATCTTGACGTGACCTATACGCAGCCTTTCCAGGATCTCGTGCACGAACTGCGCAGCCATATCGGAGGTAAGCACTGATGCGCCTCAAGGATGCTGGGATCACTGTTGTCGCGCCTGTGCTGTTCACTGTGCTGTTATTTGCGTTGTGGGAGGCGGGCTGCAAGCTGTTTGCCGTGGCGCCCACGGTGCTGCCGGCGCCGAGTGCGATCTGGGCTGCCTATCTGCAATTCCAGAAGCCGATCATCGAGAACTCGCTCTACACGTTGTGGAATACGCTGATCGGCTTTGCGATCGCCACCGTGTTCGGCCTGCTGCTCGGCATCGCGGTCGGCTGGCATAAAGCCGTCTACGCCGCCATCTATCCGGTGCTCATCGGTTTCAACTCGGTGCCGAAGGTCGCTGTAGTACCGGTGCTGATCCTGTGGTTCGGCGTCGGCGCCGTGCCCGCGATCATCACCGCCTTCCTGATCTCGTTTTTCCCCATCGTCGTCAACGTGGCGACAGGTCTTGCCACCACCGAGCCGGAACTCGAGGACGTGCTGCGCGCGCTCGGCGCCTCCAAGACCGACATCCTGTGGAACGTCGGCCTGCCGCGCACCATGCCCTACCTGTTTGCCTCGCTCAAGATCGCCATCACGCTCGCTTTTGTCGGCACCGTGCTGTCCGAAACAGTCGCCGCAAATCGCGGCATCGGCAACGTGATGATGATCGCCTCGGGCAACTTCGACGTGCCGCTGGTGTTTGCCGGCCTGTTCATCCTGGCCATCCTCGGCGTCGGCCTCTACGCGATCTTCTCCCTCATCGAACTCAAGGTCACCGGCTGGGCACAGCGCAAGACCGAGTTCGCCATGGTTTGAACCTTTCCCCACCCTCCACACGAAACCGAAAGGAACCCTCATGAAACTGCTATCCCGATTGCTGACGACCGCCGCTGCCATGGTGCTGGTCGCCGCTGCGCCGCACGCCGCTGCGCAGGACACCAAGATCAAGTTCACCCTCGACTGGAAAATCCAGGGCGTGCACGCCTGGTACTACTGGGCGCAGGACAAAGGTTATTTCAAGGACGAGAAGCTCGACCTGACGATCGACCAGGGTGAAGGCTCGGCCGCCACTGTCACGCGCATCATGTCGGGTGCCTACCAGGCCGGCTTCGGCGACATCAA
>JANYHP010000181.1 GCA_025359005.1 Hyphomicrobiaceae bacterium
CGTTTGGTTGCGAGCCAGGCCGAGGGCGGGTACCAAACGTCAGATGCGCTACACTAGCCGGCGGTATCGTTCCCCGCAAAGCACACCATCGCCAGGCAGATGAGCCCGATCCCCATCAGCGGTTTGCCCGTGACGAGCCCCACCGTCTCCGACGCGCGCTCGAGCGGCGCGCGCGTCTCAGAAACGGGTTTTTGCATAGGCTGGAGAACTCCGGTGGCGACGCGCATACGCCGCCCGCGCACGCTACAATGGCGGGCGCGCACGACGCCATGCCGGTCGCGCCAACGCATGGCAGGGTTGCCAGCCAAATGACGTCATTGCGGTTGCGTCATCTTGAGCGCGGCGGTCGATGCAGCCCCGCCGATGACGCACGGAATTCCGACGGAAGCACCCGCGCCGGACACGCTCGCCGCCACGCACCCAAGCGACAGCGCCATCTGCCCGGCTTGTCCCCACCACTGTGCATTGCGTGTCTTGGCCGGTCCTTTTGCCTTCAGCTGCTCAATCGCCAACAAGGCATCCTTACGGATTTTTGCCGTCTCGCCCGTCTCCGCCGCCAGCAGCACGTCCGCCAATTGCGCCTGGACATCCTTGGTCTCGAACGCCAGCGCTGACTTGACGATAGCCAGCACATCGACATCGCGGCTCGCGTTCGTCGCCAGCGTCCACTTCACCATCGATCCGATCGTCAGCCGCTCGACGTCATCGCCATCCTTGGCCCACCGCAACACCGAGATAATACGGAACACCGGCTCCGGCGCGCCGGTCGCAAAATAGTTCCCCCACAGCACATCTAGCGGCACCGGTCCCGCGTCCAGCGCCAGCCCGTCAAGCGCCGGCATCCGGCCGGTCACGAACCGATCGATCAGCACCACACGCGCCGGCATGCGCTCGGCATGCGCCCGCAGCAGATCCTGCCAGCCGGGCAGCCCCGAATACGCAATGGCCTTGATCAGGGCGCCCTGATGATCTGGTGACAGCGGAAACATTCGGCCGACGATCGCGCTCGCCTGCGCCGGACTGGCGGCCAGCGTGCCACCGATGAAGCCGAGATAGAGCCCGCTCGTTTCCTGGTCCGCCAACAGTCCAAGCGTCGCGAGGGCATGCAACAGCGCCGGCACTTTCTGTGGCTCTGGCTTGGCGCGGTATCCATTGATCCAGCGCGCGATCGCATCCGCGCTCGCAAATGAACCCGCCGACGCTTTGGCCGCCCCAGGCGCCAAGACAACGCGCCGAGCCGCAGTTGGCGTCTCGGCGCGCGCCGTCACCGTCGTCAAGCCGACGATCCAACACAAGACAAGTCGGTGGATGATCCGCACCAAAAACCTCGTTCGCCGTTGCCTGGATCGCAGCGGAGGCACTGCGCCGAGAGCAGTTGTCAGGGCTTCAATGGCCGTGGCAGGGCCGAATTGCGACGATGCAGTGACGGAAGTGCGTCGCAAACTAAGTGTTATGACAAAATCGGCGTTTGACGCCCTCGCGCGCGCGTCCGGTCATGCGGTAGTTTGCTATTGGCGGTGCTATGATTCGGACGCAATCCGTCGCCTCCGCCACGGTGCATGCGTCAAAAACATCTGCCAATCAACGATCGGGGAAACACCATGAACCAACGTGCTCTCGTCGCCGAATTTATCGGAACATTTGCGCTCGTCCTTGTCGGCTGCGGCACCGCGATGTTCTCAGGCCCCATGGCGACCGGCGGCATCGTCGCCGTCGCCTTTGCCTTCGGTTTGACGATCGTCGCTATGGCGTTCGCGCTCGGCCACATCTCCGGCGGACACTTCAATCCAGCCGTTACGATCGGCCTCGTCGCGGGTGGCCGCTTTTCCGCCGCTGACGCCCCGTCCTACATTGCCGCCCAAGTCGTCGGAGCCGTGGCCGCCGCCGCCGTTCTGGCGCTCATTCTCGCCGGCGCACCAGTAGGGGGACCAACCGCCGTCAAATGGAATGACATGGCGGCCGTTTCCAACCACTTCGGCGGCCCGCGTGAATTCTCCATGCTGGCAGCCTTCATCATCGAATTCGCGATGGCCGCCCTGTTCCTGGTGATCATTATGGGCTCGACCTCCAAGCGCGCACCGGCCGGCTTCGCACCCATCGCCATCGGTCTGGCTGTTGTGCTGTTCCACTTGCTCTCAATTCCAGTGACCAACACCTCGCTCAATCCTGCGCGCTCAACCGCTCCTGCATTGTTTGCTGGCGGCAAGGCGATTTCGGACCTTTGGCTGTTCTGGCTTGCACCGATCCTTGGCGCGGCCGTCGGCGGCACCATCGCGCGCTGGACACAGGCGGAGTAACGAAAACCAACGTTCGAAGGCGCGGCAGTCGTTCGCGAACTGCCACGCCGTCGACAGGCGCCTTGACCGAGAAGCGACGATGGCACGTGTCGTCATCGCGCTGGCCCACCCCGGCCCGTCATACGGGCCAGCGTGCCATCACGCTTGATCGCGCTGTGCCAGATCGTGGCGCCGACGTGTGCCGCGAGCACCAGATACACCGCCCACGCCAACGCTGCGTGCATTTGTTTGCTCAAGTGGGCCAGCTCGACATTTTTCGTCAGCAGCCGCGGCATGTCGAACAACCAGAACCATTGCAGCGGCGCCCCGCCAGCCGCGGAATTGACGTAACCCGTTATCGGCATGGCCAACATCAGCGCATAAAGCACCCAGTGATTGACGCTCGACGCCACCCGGATCAACCGCGAGAACACCGCCGGATAGGCCGGTGGCGCATGCGTCAACCGATACGTCAGCCGCATCAGCGCCAACACGAACACCATCGCGCCGAGCGACTTGTGGACCACCAGGAGTTCCCGCCGCGGCGAGGTGCCCGACGGCAGCAGCGACGCCCAAAATCCCAGCACGACCGCCGTTATGAAAATCCCCGCCATGCTCCAATGCAGCACGCGATACACAGCGTCGTAGCGCGGCACGCCCGCTACGTCAGCCACTGGCGGTCTCATCGTCTGCGTGTTCATGACTTGGGCCGTCTCCATGCTAGTGTTCCGGCGCTGACATTTGCTTCCCTTCGCGGCATGTTGGTGAGCAAATGTCAGCGCCATAAGGAACACTAGCAACATTAGGTTTCTAGTGCAGCTTTTGCATCTGACGTTTGGTCACCAGTCTTGCCGCAAACG
>JANYHP010000185.1 GCA_025359005.1 Hyphomicrobiaceae bacterium
AGAACACCTTGTAGACCATGGTTTCGGTGGCCTTCGCCGGGCCGCCGCCGGTCACCGCGTCGATGATGCCGAAGGTGTCGAAGAACACGTAGACCATGTTGACGACCAGCAGGAAGAATCCGGTCGGCGCCAACAAGGGAAACGTGATCGTCCAGAAGCGGCGGGTGCGGGTGGCGCCGTCGATGGCGGCCGCCTCGAAGACGGCGCGCGGAATGGCCTGCAGACCGGCGAGGAAGAACAGGAAGTTGTAGCTGATCTGTTTCCAGGTCGACGCCAACACAACGAGCGTCATGGCGTGGCGGCCGTTGAGCAACGGGTTCCAGTCGACGCCCATGGCCCGGATACCGCGAGAAACGACGCCGAGCGAGGGCTGGAACATGAAGAGCCACAACACGCCAGCAACGGCGGGGGCGACCGCATAGGGCCAGATCAGCAAGGTTTTATAGACGGCAGCGCCCTTGACGGCCTTGTCGGCCTGCACAGCCAGGACGAGCGCAAGCGTCAGCGAGAAGCCGGCGACGAGGAGGCCGAAAACGGCGGTGGTGGCGATGGTCCGATAGTATTCAGGTTGGGCGAACAGGTCCTTGTAGTTGACGAGCCAGACGAACGAGGTGTTGAGGCCAAACGCATCTTGCAGCAGGAACGATTGCCATACCGCCTGGCTGGCGGGCCAATAGAAGAACACCAGCACGACGACCATCTGCGGCCCGAGCAACAGATAAGGCAGCAGCCGGTTGCCGAACACCGCGCGCTTTTCCATGCCGCCTTATCCTTTTGCTCGGCCCGTTGCTTGCTGCGTTGCGCCGAGCTTTTCCCGCACAAACAGTCCCATCCCGAATGTCGTCATGCCGGCACCAGCCGGGATGACGAGACGAGCGACAGGCATCGCATGACCGGATGACGCAGGACGCGTACCGGCCCGCCCCTCTTTCGAAACGGTCTTATTTCGAAACGGTCTTTTCGAACTGACGCAGGGTGGCGTTGCCGCGGGCGACGGCGTCGTCCATGGCCTGCTTGGCGCTTTTCTTCCCCGCAAGCGCTTGCTCGATCTCTTCGCACCAGATGTCGCGCATCTGCACCATGTTGCCAAAGCGCAGGCCGCGCGAGTTCTCGGTCGGCGGCTTGTTGGTCAACTCCAGCAGCGGTGTTTCGAGGAAGGGCTTTTCCTTGTAGAAGCCCGACGCCTTAGTTTTGTCGTAGGCGGCCTTGGTGATCGGCAGGTAGCCCGACAGAGTGTGCAGCGCGACTTGGCGGTCGGTGTCGGACAGGAACGTGAAGAACTTGGCGACGCCCTTGTATTCGGCAGCGGGCTTGCCACCCATCACCCACAGCGAGGCGCCACCGATGATCGAGTTCTGCGGCGCGCCGGCGACATCGGGGTAATACGGCATGGGCGCATTGCCCCAAGCGAACTTGGCGTTGGCGGCGACGTTGCCGAAGAAGCCCGAAGACGTGAGGAAAATGGGGCACTCGCCGCTGGTGAAGCGGCCTTCGCCGGCATTCGTGCGGCCCGAATAGTCGTAGCTCTTGTCCTTTTGCATCTCGGCGAGTGTCTCGAGGTGCTTGACGACGAGCGGGTTGTTGAACGTCAACTCGGTGTCGAAGCCATCCATGCCGTTGGCCTTGGTGGCGATGGGCAGGTTATGCCAGACCGACAGCTGCTCGATGTTGAGCCAGGTGGCCCAGGCGTTGGAGAAGCCGCACGTGGCTGACCCGGCGGCCTGGAGCTTTTTGGCGGCGGCGAACACCTCCGGCCACGTCTTGGGCGGGGCCGCGGGATCGAGGCCGGCCTTGGTGAAGGCGTCCTTGTTGTACCACATGACGGCGCTGGACGAGTTGAAGGGGAACGACAGCATGTCGCCCTTCACGGTCGAATAATAGCCGGTGATCGTCGGCAGATAGGTGGCCGGATCGAACGTCTCGCCGGCCTCTTTCATCAGTTCGTGCACGGG
This sequence comes from Hyphomicrobiaceae bacterium, assembly GCA_025359005.1. GTDB lineage: Bacteria > Pseudomonadota > Alphaproteobacteria > Rhizobiales > Hyphomicrobiaceae > JABFRJ01. The sequence goes on from JANYHP010000185.1 coordinate 1,953, forward strand.
CTTGATGGCGCCCTTGGCGGCCATCATCGTGGCGGTGCCGACCTCGAACACCTGCATGATATGCGGCGCGGTGCCGGCCCGGAAGGCGGCGATGCCGGCGTTGAGCGTATCGGCGTAGCCGCCCTTGTAGGTGGGCGTCACCTTGTAGTCGGCTTGGGACGTGTTGAAGTCTTCGGCCAGCTTGACGATGACATCGTTGTTGGCGCCGGTCATGGCGTGCCACCACTGGATTTCGGTGACGGCGAGGGCGGGTGTTGCGCACAACAGCACGGCGCTGGCGACCAGGCCGCGCCACGAAAAGACTGAGTTCATTGCATTCGCTCCCATACCTCGGATCGGCGGTGCTGCCCGGACTGCTTGGACCTCCGCGCGCCTTCCGCGCGTGTAGCCCCGCAGTCTTACAGTGCCGTGACGGCCGGTCTTGATGCCGGATCAGCAAATGCTAGCGGATCGCCAGCCACAGCGAAAGCCAGGAAACGGTGGGTGCGGCTGGCTCTCGTGCGCTACCGGCGGCGGCGGAGTTCGACGTAGAAGGCGCCGTCGCCGCCGTGGCGGATGGCGGCCTGGGTGTAGCTGACGACGATGCTGCGCAGGCCCGGCTCGGCCAGCCAGCGCGGCAGGTTGCGGCGCAGCACACCCCGTGGCTGGCGATCCAGGGTGGCGTGGAAGGGCGTCATCGGATCGTCGGTGTCGCGGCCCTTGCCGGTGATCACGAGCACAGTTTTAAGGCCACGGGCGTGGGCATCGGTGAGAAACGATTGCAGCCGCGCGTGCGCCTCGTCGTGGCGAAGGCCATGCAGGTCGATGCGGGCCTCGATGCCGGAGCGACCGTTGCCAAGTTTGCGGGCCTTGCGCGGATCGAAGTCGGCGAGCGGCGGCGCGACTGAGGCGGCGGTTGCGGAGTGTTGCCGTTCCGTTGGCGTCGTGGGCGAAGATCCCGGTGGCACCGCCTTGGCCTTGGCCGGGCGCCGGACTGGATGGCTCGGCGCCGGTTCAGCATCGTCGGCGTGCATCTCCGTGCTGCCCACGCCGCGCACGCGTGACTTCGCGCGGATCGGCTTGATGCTGTCGGCGACATGGCGCCACAGCGCGTGCTCCTCGGCGGAGAGGTGCTCACCTGTCTTCTTCTTCGGTGGCGGACGCTTCATGGCGTCCGACCCGACGCCTGACCGGCAGGGAGCAACACAAAGAACCGGCCGGGATGCTTGGTGATGCCGGCGCGGTCGCCCGCGGCATCGCCGGTGCCGACGAAGATGTCGCCGCGCTCTGCCCCGCGGATGGCCGAGCCCACGTCCTGCGCGATCATCAGCCGGCGAAACGGCGCGCCCGTCAGATGGGTGATCGCGGGCGCATCGACGAAGATGGGCAGGCCGAGCCCGTGCAAAGTCGGATCGATTGCGAGACTGCGCAGCGGCGTCAACGCAACATCGAGCACACCGCGCGGCGCGGTGGCGCCGGGCACTTCGCGGAAAAACACATAGCTCGCATTGCGCGCCATGGCCTCAGCCCCGCGGGCGGCATCGGCGCGCAGCCAGCGGGCAAGAAACTCCAGCGACATCTGTTCAGAGGTGGCGGCGCCGCTGTCGACCAGATAGCGGCCGAGCGAGGTGTAGGGATGGCCGTTCTTGCCGTCATAGGTGACGCGCACCTGACGACCGTCGGGCAGCACGAGCACGCCCGAGCCCTGCACCTGGAGTAAGAAACGATCGACGGCATCAGCGACATAGAACAGTTCGAGCCCCTGGCCGTCGAGCGCGCCAGCATCGATGTCGCGCCGGGTCGCGTAGGGCACGAGCTGTCCGGCAGGTTTGCGTCGCGCGTGACTGAGGCCAGACAGATGAGGCAAGGCGGCCGTGGCGGGCGCTGCCCGTTCAGCCTCACCGACAAGATTGACGAGGTCGGCCGGGCGCGCATGCAGCGGCACCGGGAAGGCTTGCGACGCGATGTGCGTGGCCGCCAGCACAGGCTCATAATAGGCGGTCAGAAAGCCCGCCGCACCGTCATGCACAACGCGGTGTGCGACGAAGGTCTGCTCGAAGAAGGCGCGGCCCGCTGCAGCATCGTCGGCCGGCACCAACGCCAGTCGCGCGCGCAAAGCCTCCGGGATTCGAACGGCGGCCGCCTGTGCAGAGAGGCGGAAAGCGGCCAGCGCTTCAGCCGCGTCGTCGTCGCCCCATCCGGGAAGGGCCGCGAAATCCGTACGCTCAAACCGCAGGCCGTTACCGGGCGGTCCCGCCGCACCTTCGGGGCCCACAGGGGCGGGCATGTCGGCAGGCGTATCGGCAGGCATCATATCGGCAGGCATGGGCTCACCCGGCCGTCAGACCGCGGCCTGGGTGGAGACCAGCCGCCAATTGGGGCTCGGCGACGTCACGTCGCGCACGAAGGTCCAGATGTCGGTGACTTCCTTGATGCGCTTGGGGTCGCCACCGACGACTTCGCCGGCCAGATTACGCGTCGCCGTGATGAGGTCACTCACAAACCGCACCGTCACATGCGCCTCGGTACCGCTGGGGCCACCGAGCCCTGCATCCGTCACATCGGCGCCCTTGATGCCGACGAAGCTCTGCTCGACGGTTTCCTTGCGGGCTGCGCGCGCGTCGATGGCGTCAGCGAAGCCTTGATAGACGTCGGCCGCCAACAGGCCGCGCAGGGTGTCGTGCCGGCCCTCGGCGAAAGCCATGACAATCGTCTCATAGGCGGCCTTGGCGCCACGCACAAACTCTGTCGGCTCGAAGCGACCATCAGCCCGCGCGACGTCCAGCAGTCCACTGGCCAGCGCCGCATTGCCACCGGCAAACTGCGTTATGCGTTGCAGGCGGGCCGCGTCGCCTTCCGCCACCACCGGCACCTCGACAGGCGCCTCGCGCTCACGCCGCGGCAGCGTGACGACCTTGTTTTCGGGTTTGGCACCCTGTGTCGCCTGTGCCTCGGCGGCCGCGCGATCGGCCCGGTAACGCTCGAACCGCGCCGCCTCGTCGCCGGTACGGCGCCCGAGAACGCTCCGCAGCTTGAGGAAAATCAGCACCGCCGCGACCAGAAAAGCCAGCGTCAGGATATTCGATTGGCTACCGTCCATGATGGTCCGCTTTCTGACGCCTGCTTCAGCCATTGTCTGGCCAGAGCATTGATATAATCCCAACGGCAGTCCAGTTCCAGGGTTAACGGTTGGGTTTCTTGTGATCGCGGCCCACGCAAATTGCCGAGCCAAGGCGCCAAAATACGGCTATGATCTTGCCTTGATCTCCCAGCCAGCCCCCTTCACACCCACGCGAGCGCCATGCGCCTAGGCCTGCTCTTACTGTTCACGGCCGTCCCGTTCCTCGAGATCGCGCTGATGATCAAGGTCGGCCAGGCCTTCGGCTTCTGGCCGACGCTGGCGTTGATCATCGCCTCGGCGACGCTTGGCACGTATGTGTTGTACGAGCAGGGCTTCCAGGTGCTGGCCCGGGCAACGGAAGCGATGGGACGCGGCCGGGCACCGGTGGCCCCGGTGATCGACGGGCTGTTCATTCTGGCGGCCGGCCTGCTGCTGATCGTGCCGGGGTTCATGACCGATGTGCTGGGCTTGGCGCTGCTGGTGCCGCGCATCCGCCGTGGTGTCGCCAAGCGGGGTATCCGCGCCGTGCTGCGGTCGGCGGAGATGCGCGGCTTCATCTTCCGCGCCGGGACGACGTCTGCCGGTCCAGGCCGCGCTGCGGGCACCGGCCATCAGCCCTTCGGTGAGGCCCGCCAACCCGGCCCGCGCCCGCCCCCCGGCGACGGCCCGATCATCGAGGGCGAGGTGCTGCACGTGGGCGAACGGACTGTCGACCCGAATCGCCGCCCACCGCCTCCGGGGCGGAGTTGAGCGCTTAGCTTTCGCCGCGTAAGGTCGCGCCGAAATCGTCTCCGCCTCGCCTTCGATAAGTCACCTGCGATCCAAAGGTTTCCCATGCGCGCTGCTCTCTGCAAGACCCTCACCGGCCCCGACGACATCGTCATCGAGGAGCTGCCCGATCCGGTCGCCGGCCCGGGTGAAGCGGTGATCCGCGTCGGCGCCGCGGCGCTCAACTTCCTCGATACGTTGGCGGTACGCGGCAAATACCAGTTCAAGCCGCCCATGCCGTTCTCGCCGGCCAGCGAGTTTGCCGGCCGTGTCGAAAGCGTCGGCGACGGCGTGACGGCGGTGAAAGTCGGCGATCGCGTGTTCGGCTCGGCCGGACATGGCGCCGCGCGCGAAAAGATGGTCGTCAAGGCCGCCACCTTGATGCCGATCCCGGCTGGCGTCAGCGACGAGGTGGCAGCCGGCGTGACGGTCACCTACGGCACGGGCCTGCATGGCCTGAAGGATCGCGGACACCTGCAGCCGGGCGAAAACTGTGTCATTCTCGGCGCGTCTGGCGGCGCCGGACTGGCGGCGGTGGAACTCGCCAAGCTGATGGGTGCGCGCGTCATCGCGTGTGCGTCGACCGACGAAAAGCTGGCGATCTGCAAGCAGCATGGCGCCGACGCGCTGATCAACTACAGCAGCGGCGACCTCAAGGAGCAGATCCGTGCGGCGACCGACGGACAGGGTGCCGACGTCGTCTACGATTGCGTCGGCGACCGCTTCGCCGAGCCGGCCATCCGCGCCATGAACTGGGGCGGGCGCTATCTGGTGATCGGCTTTGCGGCCGGCGAGATCCCGCGCATTCCGCTGAACTTGTTGCTGCTGAAGAGTTGCTCGCTGGTGGGCGTGTTCTGGGGCGCGCATGTGACGCGCAATCCCGCCGCACTCAAGTCGAGCCTCACCGAACTGATGGGCTGGGTGGCTGAGGGCAAGCTCAAGCCGCACGTCCACAAGATCTTCCCGCTCGCCGAGACCGGCGCCGCCATCCGCGAACTCGACCGCCGCGCCTCGACGGGCAAGGTGATCATCAAGCCATAGTGTGGCGTCGCGCCTTAGTTGATCGGTGGTGCTGCTTGACGGGTATCAACTCAGGCGCGCTGAACGCCACACTAAGCCAATGATTTTTCTGTTGGCCTTCATGTCGCGCCAAAACTGAACGATGGTGCGGCGGTGAAGCAGTTTTGGCGCGACAGGCCACTAGAGCATTTTCCACCAAAGTGGACACCGGTTTGGTGCAGAAAATGCGACAAACAAAGGGCTAGAGCGCGTGTCCTCGATCCAAACCAAGTGGAAAGCGCTCTAGGGCCGCGCGGGGCAACCGACGCCGGGCGGGGACGACCCTGGAGGCTGGACGCGACGGGCTCGGAAAATCAGGGTAATATTCAGGGGTCGCGGGCGGGCAATCATTCCCGGTTCGCGTGCCCGATGGGTCCGGGACGACGAATTCACGGACCATTCAGGTGAGAAATGCGTTGAAGGGAGCGTGTCGGGGGGCTGCACTGCACCAAGCCGGCGCTGCAGCACCATAGCCAAATAAACTCCGAGGGAGATCCCACATGAAGACAATCGCACTCGCCGCCGCACTTGCCGCCTCGTTGTCCCTGGGCCTTGCCACGGCAGCCCTGGCCCAGACCGCCCCCACCGCGCCGATCGCGCCGACCGCCGCCAAGCCAGCCGCGCCGGCTGCTGCTGCCGCTGCTGGCAAGACCTGCGTCCTCGAATCGACTGAAAAGAAACTCGCTGGCGCCGCAAAAGTCAGTTTCCTTCGCAAGTGCGTGACGGATGCCAAGGCGGGCTGCGCCGTCCAGGCCACCGAGAAGAAACTGGCGGGCGCCGCCAAGGTCAGCTTCCTGACCAAGTGCCAGAAGGACGCTGTGGGCGAAGCCGCAGCCCCCGCCAAGGCTGCCCCGAAGGCCGCTCCGGCCAAGGCCGCTGCCGCACCTGCCGCGACGCCGGCTGCTGCAACGGCTTCCGTACCGGCTGCCGCCACCGTGCCCGCCAAGAAGTAAAAACTCAGCGGGGCTTTTCCCGATCGATAACGGGCGGCGCCAAGCGTCGCCCGTTTTGCGTCACGGCAACGGGCGCTCGCCAAAAGGCGCAGTCGGCGTGAGAGAGCCCGCCGGTGCTCTTCCCGCGGACAGAGATCGGTGCCACACTCCGGCGGCTGGCTGCGCTCACCGCTGTTCCTGCGTGCGCTGCAACAGCCGCGTCTCGGAAAGAGGCCTCGGAACACGTATTGGGGAGACACACATGGGTCGCATGCTCGGGTACATTCTGTACGTGATCGCTATCGCCATTACGGTGATGGTGGTGGCTGCCAAATTCTTCAACTTCGGCTACGCGCCGGTTACACCCATGTTGATGAAAGACCCGGCCAACAGCCTGCTGGTGGCGCTGGCCTTGGCGTTCATCTCCAAGTGGGTCTAGTGTTCCGGCGCTGACATTTGCTTCCCTTCGCGGCATGTTGGTGAGCAAATGTCGTCGCCATAAGGAACACTAGCAACATTAGGTTTCTAGTGCAGCTTTTGCATCTGACGTTTGGTCACCAGTCTTGCCGCAAACGGGTACCAAACGTCAGATGCGCTGCACTAGCACCCACAATCACACCCGGCATTTGCGCCTGACGATTGAAAAGGACTTGCGGGCGGGAGCGCAGCGCTGGTCGCTCATCGTCACGGGCCGCTTCGGGCCGTGTTCGCTCGGTTCGCAGGACGATAGACGAACCTGCCTATCCCGTCGCTTCCGGCTTTTGCAAAAAAACGCGATCCGTAGGGCGGATTAGCCGCTCCTTGGCGGCGTAATCCGCCATCGCAAGCAAAGGTCTTGCGACAGCACTTGGCAGCGGTCTCGCGTGTGACGGCGGATTACGCTGCGCTAATCCGCCCTACAGGCCAAGTTTTTGACTGCCGGAGACAAAGGGATAGCCATAATAGCCGAGCCTGTAACAAAAGAACCGCCAGCTCGCGCCGACGGTTCTTTTCGCGTTTCAGGGACGCAATGCGAGAGCGGCAGTTGCAGCCGCCGAAGTGGCGTCGTCCGCGCCAGCCGGAAAGTCGGCGTGGCACGAACGAGCACTCCGATAACTCAGGCCGTCTGCGGCAAGCGATGATCCATCCGCTTCCGCTTGGTTTCGAGGTAGCGCACGTTGTGCACGTTCGGCTTGCAGATGACGGGCACCTGCTCGACGACCGTGATGCCTTCGGCGCGCAACGCATCGGTTTTCGCCGGGTTGTTGCTCAGCAGGCGGATGTGCGACATGCCGAGATCGAACAGGATGTGAGCGGCGAGATCGTATTCGCGCGCCTCGATGGGGGCACCGACGGCGATGTTGGCATCGACCGTGTCATACCCCTGCTCTTGCAAAGCGTAGGCGCGGATCTTGGCAACAAGACCAATGCCGCGGCCCTCGTGATAGGGCAGATAGATCAACACGCCGACCGGAACGCTCGTGATCTTCTTGAGCGACGCCTGCAACTGCGGATAGCAGTCGCACTTCAGCGAATGGAAGATGTCGCCCGTCACGCATCCACTGTGGACGCGAACGTAGGGAAGCTCATTGACCGCCTGGCTCGTCCGGTTGATCAGGACGAACGCTTGATTGTGGGGATCGGTGCCCTGGTAGGCGCGTGCCTCCAGTTGCAACTCGTTCCCGTCCAGCTCGATGGGCAGCATGGTTTGTGCGGACCAGTCGAGGTCAAGCGCGTAGGACTTAACCGCATTCGACTTCATTTAACTCTCCAAAAGGCCTGTTGGTACGTGTGTACCAACCAATCTGGGACTTGCAAAGCAGAGCTGTACCGCCCTGGTCATTGCAAGTTTGAACGGAGATTGTCTCTCTCTTCCCCAAGACAGTCACCAGCATCGGCGGCCGACGGTGTTGCAGGTTCCCCGCGCAACGCATGCCCTAGATGAGGCATACCATCAGACTGTGACACTGGCCCGGATGCGACGGGCGTGACGTCGGCGCATCCAGCATAGTCCGGCAGGTGCCGGGCCACGGCGGCAACCCGAGGGCACCGTCGCGGTAGGTGTGTGGTAGCGTCGCCAAGATGAACGCAACATGTATGCCTGATGGCATCGCGAGACCGTGATGCAGCCCCAGTCCCGGCCAGCAGGGCGGCCCGGCCAGGCCAGGCCAGCTAACCCAAGGCAAATGCACGCGTTTGTTCGCCGGTGGCCATATGGCACGCGCAGCCAGCACGGTATAGCCGCTGTTCCAGCGCGGCGCAGCACCTTCGCCGATGAACCGGGCATCGTAACAAAACCCAAGCTGTTTCAACCCATACCATCGTGCGCGCACGATGCTGACCGGCAACGGCTTCAGCCGCCGTTCATCCCAACCATGACACTTCTGTGACAAACCGCAGGTCGCACGCTAGAAGCGGCAACGGCACGGGTGGATCGCGTTTGGGGTGGGTAGCTGAATGTCGGATCAGTCGTATGGGGGGACAGCCGCGCGCTGGCTGGCACCGACCTTGCGGGCGGCCGCCGGCAGCGTTACCGCGCGCCTGCCGACGCACGCGGCCGACGCCACAGCCAGCGCCTGGACAGCCGGTGCGATCTGGGTCGCGATGCTCGGCTACTATTACCTCTACGAGGGCGAGACGGCCAACATCACCTTCGTCGCCGGCAGCACGTTGGCGCTTGGCGCCGCCGTTACGGTCTTGAGCCGCCGAGCGATGTTTTCGGCCGTCGTGGTCGCGTCGCTGGTCGCCACGATCGTTTGGGCCGCCTCCGTCAAACGGCAGACCATGAACATGGTCGTCCACGCCTACGACCTGTTCTTCTACCTCACGTCGTGGTCGACGTTCAGCTTTCTGTGGGCCGATCAGCGGCGGCTGGTGGTGACGCTGTTCGCATCGCTGGCGCTGCTCGCCCTGGCCGCGACCCTGGCCTGGCGCGTCGATGCCACCCGTGTGCGGCGGTCGCGCGCTTTGGTGGTGCTCGGCGCCGCGGCGCTGCTGACCCACCTCGGTGCCACCTACAAGGGCGAGCGCCGGCACATGCAGTTCAATTTCGAGGCGCTTTACGTCTCTTCGTTCTTTGCGTCCTGGGGCGAGACGGTCGAAGCGCTGTGGCGTGGCTCGCTGCTCGAAGCGGCCGACCGCGGCAGCGGTCCCGCGCGCTTGCTCAAGCCGATGACGGCCTGCGATCCGACCACCAAGCCGCCGCATATCGTACTGATCCATCAGGAATCGTTGGTGCCGCCGGCGCTGTTTCCCGGCCTCGACTACGACAAGTCCGTCGACGGCATGTTCCGCTCGCAGGACGGCCTGTTGCACAAGATGCGTGTGGAGACCTACGGCGGTGCGTCATGGCTGACCGAGTTCTCAATTCTTGCCGGGCTGTCGACGCAGGCGTTCGGCGGCATGCGCCAGTTCGTGCAGACGTTCATGGTCAACAAGCTGACCGACACGCTGCCGCAGAACCTGGCACAGTGCGGCTATCGCAACGTGCTGTTCTATCCGATGCTGAAGAACTTCGTGTCCAACGAGAAGTTCTACAATTCCATTGGCCTCGGGGAAGTGTTCGACCTCAAGGCCCAGGGCGCCAAGACGGCAACCGAGCGCGACCGGTTCTACTACGGCAACGCGCTGGCCGAGATGGAGCGCCACGTGGCCTCCTCGTCGCAGCCGATGTTCACCTACATCCAGACGATGAGTGCGCACTGGCCCTACGATATCACGTTCGAGCCGGGGCAGACGGTGGCCGGCGGCGGGCCGGGCGTGCACCCCGAGATGCACGAATATCTGCGCCGCGTCTCGCTCGCGCGCATCGACTACGACTACCTGATGGCCGAGCTCGCTCGCCGGTTTCCCGGTGAGCGCATCGTCGTCGTTCAGTACGGCGACCACCAGCCGACCGCCACCCGCATGCTGCTGGGATTTGGCGAGGCGACGGAAGCCGAGGACGCCACGATGACGCGCGACGCGTTGGGCTTCATGACCTACTTCGCCGTCGACGGTATCAACTACACCGTGCCGCCGCTGCCGCCGCACGACGTGGTCGACGTTCCCTATCTCGGCCTCGTCATCCAGCAGGCGGCGGGGCTGCCTTTGTCGGACGCCTGGCGCGAGCGGGCAAAGCTGATGACGCTCTGCCAGGGCCGCAACTACGGTTGCACGGCGCAACCGTCCGTGCTCGCCTTCCACCGCCGCATGATCGACAGCGGCCTTATCGTCGCGCGGTGAACCTGGAGTGAGACCCAAGGCTCCGACCCCACCGCGACCGACTCCTTACATATCGAAAATCAGGCACGTCGTTGTGCCGTGGGCGTAGAGCTTGCCAGCGGCATCCACGATGCGGCCCTCGGCTGTCGCCGTGCGGCGGCCCACGTGCACCGACGTTCCCTCGGCGCGCACGAGCCCCGTCGCCTCCGTCATTCCGCGGACGAGATGCACGCGATATTCCAACGTGGTGTAGCCCTGGCCAGCGGCCAGATGCGTTTGGGCTGCGCAGCTCATAGCGCTGTCGAGCAGCACGCCGGCCAGCCCGCCGTGCACGCTGCCGATCGGATTGTAATGCTCAAAGCGCGGCACGCAGGTGAACACCGCCTCACCCTTACGAACCTCGGCCAACGTGTAGCCGAGCAGCACCGCGATCGGCGGCGGCGCATACCGCCCATCGCGCAAGCCTTCGAGGAGTTCCATCCCTGACAGCGCGCGCAATTGCGCGGGCGGCAGGAAGCCGCCTCTTGAGCCCGCGCTGCTGGCACCGTCCGTCATAGTGATCTCCGATTGCATAAAGCGTTCCGGTCCGCCACTGACCACGCGCGCCCGGCCGGCGCAATTCCCTTGTCGCGCCCCGGACGTCCGCGTAGCTTCGCGCGATCTCCGGCGGCCGGCTTTGGCTGACCCGCCTGCCGGGGAGCATGCCTGGCCCGTCCTTCAGCCCCCGACATGGAGACCAGAGACATGCGCACGCCCACCGAATTCGACATTGTCGTCTATGGCGCCACCGGATTCACCGGCAAGCTGGTGGCCGAGTATCTGGCGGCACGGCAGAAAGCGGGACTGGCGCTTCGCTGGGCGCTGGCGGGTCGCCAACTCGACAAGCTTTCAGCCGTCCGTGCCGAAGTCGGCGCGCCGCCGGACCTGCCGCTGATTGCAGCCGACGGCGAGGATGTCTCCTCGCTCTCCGCCATGGCCGGACGCACGCGCGTGGTGCTGACCACCGTCGGCCCCTATCAGATCTATGGCTCGGGGTTGGTGGCCGCGTGCGCCACGCGCGGCACCGACTATGTGGATCTGTGCGGCGAGCCCGCCTGGATGGCGGAAATGATCGACAGCTATGACGGAAAGGCCCGGGCCAGCGGCGCGCGCATCGTGTTCAGCTGCGGCTTCGACAGCATCCCCTCCGACCTCGGCGTCTACATGCTGGAGCAGGCCGCGCGCACGGAGTTCGGCGCGCCCGTGTCGCGCGTCAAATGCCGCGTGCGCTCCATGAAAGGCACGTTCTCGGGCGGCACGGCGGCGAGCATGAAAGCCACCATGGCCGCCGCCTTCAAGGACCCGGTGGTGATGGAGCGGTTGAAAAATCCGTTCTCGCTGACGCCTGGGTTCACCGGGCCCAAGCAACCGCACGGCATGAAACCCGAGGTCGATCCGGCGCTCGACATGTGGGTGGCGCCGTTCGTAATGGCCGCCATCAACACGCGCAACGTCCACCGCACCAACTTCCTGCTCGGCCACCCATACGGCGCCGACTTCGTCTACGACGAGATGATCGTCACCGGCCCCGGCGACAAGGGCAAAGCCGTGGCCGAAGCCATCGCCGGCGACAAATCCATGGGCAGCGACAAGGGGCCGAAGCCCGGCGAAGGCCCAAGCAAGGCCGAGCGCGAGGCCGGCTCGTACGATCTGCTGTTCATCGGCGAGGCGGCGGACGGTCGCTCCCTGCGCGTGTCCGTCAAGGGCGATCGCGATCCGGGCTACGGCTCGACCTGCAAGATGATCTCGGAAAGCGCGCTCTGCCTGATCGAAGACGTGCCCGACACCAAGGGCGGCATCACCACGCCGGCCGCGCTGATGGCCGAACCGCTCATCAAGCGCCTCACCACCCACGCCGGCCTGACGTTCACGCGGGAGGGCGTATAGGTCGCTCGCCATTCGCGCAAATCGGCGTTTGCACGGAGAGGGGGAGTTGAGCACCCCCGCTTCGGTCATGCGACAGCCTCTTGACCATCACGCACAATCACAAACCGGAGCCCACCCGCATGTCCGTCCAGTCCCTCCTTATTCCCGTGTTCATCCAGGTTTTTCTGACCCTGCTCGTGATGTTGCGCATGGGGCAGGCGCGGACGGCCGCGCTCTCGGCCACCCGCACCCATCCCAACAAAAAGGAAGTGGCGCTTGGCGAATACAAGTACAGCGAGGCTGCCATCAAGGCGGGCCGCAACTTCTCCAACCAGTTCGAAATCCCGGTGCTGTTCTATGCCGTCGTGGCCTTCGCGCTGATCGTCAAGCAGCACGACGTCGTGATGGTGGCGTTGGCTTGGGTCTTCGCCATTTTGCGCATCGTGCACGCAGCCATCCATCTCGGCCCCAACATCGTGCGCCTGCGCTTCACCGCCTATTTCCTCAGCGCGCTGTGCGTGTTCGCCATGTGGGGCGTGCTGGCCTGGCGCGTGCTGACGGCGTAAGTGGGGTTGTCCCCAATTACACGGCCGCCGGCCAACCGTAGTTAAAGCTGATCGAGATCCGGCGTGTCTTGGCGCGGCTGGGTGGCACCTCGTGGCGCAGCCAGCTTTCCCATAACAGGATCGTGCCGGGCTTCGGCGCGACCTCCACGAAGGCGCGTTTTTCGCGCGCAGCACTCGCCCGCCGGGGCGGCGCCGCCATCATCAAGGCCAGCCGCGGGTCTTCGAACTTCAAGCCAGCCGCGCCGTCCGGCAGCGCCACGTAGTAGGTGCCGCTGATGACGCTGCCGGGATGGATGTGCCCCGCGTGCATGCCGCCCGGCTCCAGGCAATTGACCCATAGGCTGTCGAGCGCCAACGGCCGACCGCCGAGGTCGAAATCGAGCGTGCGGGCAAACCGCGCCACATGGCCATCGAGCACGCCAACCAGTTCGGCGATCACCGGATCGCGCCACGGCAGATCGTCCAGCGAGGCGTACGACGTATACCCCTTGTAGGCATGCTCGCGCGCCCAGGCTTGCCCGGCAGCATCGTCGGCGGCCAGCGCGGCACAGGCCCGCGCCAGATCGGCATTGAGCTGCGTGGCCTGCGCCCCGAGCGGGCGCGCCTGATAGATCTGGGTCGCAAACAGCGCCGTCACGGTCGACATGGGTTTGGTCCAAAGCGGGGATAGATGGCCGCTCTAAGCGGTTTAACCCCTTCGCTCAAGGCGATTTCAGCCGCAGCCGCTCATTTGGGACGGCGAAATCTGCGACCACCACGCGAATTAACCGCGTCGCTGAAATCCCGGCACGAATCTATCCCCCTGCCTTTGGACGAGCGCATACTTCACCCTCGACCTCGGTGTCCGGACATCGTGGTTACATAAGCATCTGCTCTTTGACATCGTGAACATCCGACCGGCGCTCAGCAGACGCGGCGATAGCGCGTGCCACCTGCGCGCCCATGCCATTTGCACGCAGCTGACTGCGTGGGCTAGTGTAGCGCATCTGACGTTTGGTACCCGCCCTCGGCCTGGCTCGCAACCAAACG